>JALTNJ010000001.1 GCA_027000765.1 Nitrososphaeria archaeon
TGGTCAGGTTCTCCTCCACCGGTCTAGAGGCGACTCTCCATGCCCTTAGGCTTGCAAGAGGATATACCCAGAGGAATAAGATCATAAAGTTCCTTGGAATGTATCACGGGTCCCATGACTTCATGCTTGTCTCGACAAAGCCTAATATATATGCAGCGGGACATGTGAAGAGGCCGGCTAAAGTACCCTCAGGACCAGGTGTGTCAAAAGCAGCATTATCCGAGATACTCATTGCACAGTATGGGGACCTCGAGTCTGTGGAGATGCTGTTGAGGGAGAATCCTGATGATGTAGCTGCCGTGATCCTTGAGCCAGTTGCAATGAATATTGGTGTTGTTGTTCCATCGAAAGAATTTATGAAAGGCTTGAGGAGGCTCTGCGACGAATATGGGGTTATACTGATATTTGATGAGGTGAAGACCTCAGGGAAGCTATATCATGGCGCTGAGGAGTTCTTCGGTGTAAAGCCTGATCTTAAGGTCATGGCTAAGGCCATTGCCGGGGGATTTCCATTGTCGGTAATAGCGGGTAAGAAGGAGATTATGGAGAATTATGGCCCAGGCCTCGTTCCACATGCAGGTACATTCAACTCAAACCCTCTCTCCATCGATGCAGGTATAGTTACCCTCTCAGATATCCTGACTAGAGAGGCGATGGATAGAACAATAAAATATAATATGGAGCTTGTAAAAGCCTATAAAGACATATTGTCTGATGCGGGTGTAGAACATCACGTTGCATACTTTGGAAATAGTGCCACCGTCTTCTTTAGTGAGAAGGAGATACATAACTGGCATGACTTCCTGAGATATCAGCATGTAGGTAAGTGGTGGGCTTACTTCGTCGCTATGATGAACCGTGGGATAGTGCCGACTGCACCTGGTTATGATGAGCAGTGGACCGTCAGTGTCCAGCATACTGAGGAGGATATTCAGAAGACGATCGATGCTTTCAACGATGTAGCTCCACTTCTTGCGGAGAAGATACCAGACTTTAAGATTATAGAGGCTTTCTAAACGACTTCTTCCAATATTTTTTCTACTAACTCTCCGAAATCTTCGAATACTTTATCCGCGTATCTAGCTCCCTCCTCCCTTAAGCCATACCTATCGAGTAACACTGTGTATACACCTGCCTTTTTAGCGGGTATCACATCGTAATTAGGATATGCCGATATATGTATCCATATGTCATCATCATCTACACCCAGTAGTTCCCTGGCTCTGACAAAAACCTCTGGGTCCGGCTTATATATCTTGATATCCTCCGCTACAATGACGTGTTTAAACTCCACTCCTATATTCCTTATGGACGCCCTAATGAACTCTCTATCCGTATTGGAGATAATCCCTAGTTCACCTACTTGAGAAAGCTTAACCAAGTTCTCCTTGGTATCTGGGAAAGGCATCCACTCCTTTATAGACTCGACTAAACTAGAGACTATATTACTATCATAAGGTAAGCCTGCTTTCCCTAACGCATATTCAAATCCTTCTCTCAAGATCTCCCTATAAGGTCTATAACCTTGTGACACAAGCCTCCAGTCAGCTTCCCCCCAATAACTAATTACCTCATCAACCTTCTCCTTGTCTATATCTGGATATATCTCCCTCAACTTCTTTCTCGTGCCACCAAGCCAGTCTATAAGTGTCCCATAGCAGTCGAATGTAAAGATAATCTTCTCCATAGCCACTTCACCATAGAGCCACTTCTCTCAAGATATATCATGTATTCAACTATTAAAAATTGGGGTGTAAACGTATGTAAATATTGATGTAAAACCCATTTTCCCAAGAGGTTCAGAAATAATTATATAGGTCTCCCCCTCATCTAAGATATAATCTGGATAGCTGCTCTCAATATCGAGGGGAGGGTAATTGCTATATTACATTACGTTGACGCAGGTATGTGGCTTAAAATGTATCTACTGCCAAAACACACCTGATCCACGGATACAGCCAATCGATTTGAGCTATGACATAGATGTACTTAGGAACTTTATATCTATGGATCCAGAGCCCTACATATGTTTCTATGGCGGGGACCCCTTGATGAGGGTAGATCTGATAAAGCTTATCATGGATGAGATCCCCGCTAAGAGATACATTATCCAGACAAATGCCTTAAACCTCAGTAAGCT
>JALTNJ010000002.1 GCA_027000765.1 Nitrososphaeria archaeon
GACCTCGAGGATCTGATAGAGGACATGGAGAAAGGATTCAAGAATCTATAGAAACTATATATAAATAGTCCAAAATTTTTATGCATAAATTATTACCAAAAAATATTTACATTCTAAGGTTTTGATATGTAATAAAAATTTAACTGTGAGTTCTGTGAAATATAAAAATTGATGCAATATGAAAGCGGCAATATTTCTTTTAATAATAGTGTTGAGCGCCATAATATTGCCCGTGACCGTTAATGTAGTCGAGACCTTTGTTGCCCCATCAGTGAAGAACTTTGCCGTTCTCGTGACTTCTGGTTTCAGTACACTGGTTGGGGGAGGCGGAGACGAGCTAGATCCTATAGCGTTTCCAGGGTAGTCCGGTGCGTTCGTGTATTAAAATTTAATTATCTCCGTTCTCTTTTTTTATATAGGTCAGAAATGAGAGAGGAAAATTTGGGTATTTTAAAACATAAAAAGATTACTTATGACATAACTGATTTATTGATTATTGAGGGACTTGGAAAATATGGTCCTAGGAATATCAGAAAAATAGCTATGTCCCTGGATCTTCCCGATTCTACAGTAAGATATAGAATTTCCTCTCTAGTGAAGAAGGGCCTCCTAAGATTGTATACAAATATCTATCACACCTATATAGGGTTAAAGAAGCACATTGTACTAGCTGATGTTAATCCATTATATGCTGGGGATATTGGTGACTTCTTTGGTATAGTAGACTTCTGGATATACCTAAAGAAGGTACGTGGCCCGAGGGAGAAATTCTTGGCACTATATCTTGTTCCACCGGAACACAGTGATGATCTAGATGAGTTCCTTAGAGAGATGGTCGATCTAGATATAATTTACAACTACAAAACATACTTCTCTACCTGTTTCCATAATATTAATCCAACGGTAACTTGGTACGATCTAAATAAAAATGAATGGATCTACGATTGGGATAGCCTACCTCAGGAGATCGAAGAGGCGGATATGGAGTTACCATATACTCTTAAAGATCCCGAGGCATTCCCACTACTAGCAGATACAACTGACATTATGATACTAAAGGAGTTGGAAAAAAACCCCACGGTCTCATATGGCGAGATAGCTGAGATGATAGGGTCATCACCTCAAAACGTATACTACCACTATAAATATCACATTGAAAAGAGGAAGCTGATCGAGGATTTCCAGATATTCATATTAAAACATCCCCTAGACCTCTCAATATTCCCCTACTTCGTTATAGAGTTCACAAACTATTTGAACTTCGCTAAAGCTACAAATGTATTCAGGAACAAGCCATATGCCCAAGTCATGGGTAAGATACTAGGGGAGAATAAGCTCTTCATGCATACTTACCTGCCAATAACAGAGTATATCAATATGCTAGAGACACTAAATAACTTAGTATCACTAGGATATATCAAGGATTATGAATACTACGTATCGTATCCACTGGACTATGCTAGGAGGCAGACTATAAGCTATAGGAACTTCAAAGGAGACGGATGGATATATCATCATGATGAGTATATGGATGCATTATATAACAAGTATAGAGAAGTGCGTAACAAGTTAAAACCACTAGTCAACTAAATCACATACCCCCATCATACTCCATTTTTTATTTTACTCTAATATTACACCTAGGCTATTTCATTATTTATCTGTCTCCCTCGGTGGCGAAACATGAGGATTGCAATTGGTTCTGACCACGCTGGATACAATCTGAAAAAGTATATTCTGAATAAGTTAGGAGATAAATATGAGTTTCTCGATGTAGGTACTGACTCGAGTGAGTCTGTCGATTATCCTGATTATGCTTCTCGTGTGGCTGAGGCTATTCTCAATGGCGATGCCGAGCTAGGTATATTGATATGTGGAACAGGCATCGGCATGTCTATAGCCGCTAATAAATATAGGGGAATCTATGCTGCCGTAGTATATTCTGATGAGACCGCCTCACTAGCTAGGAGGCATAATAATGCCAATGTCATCTGCCTAGGTGCCAGGATGATATCTCCTGATGATGCCGTTAGGTGGATAGAGATATGGCTCGGTGAGGAGTTTGAAGGAGGTAGACATTTAAGAAGGATTAATAAGATTAAGAGTTTGGAGGAGAGAGTATG
>JALTNJ010000003.1 GCA_027000765.1 Nitrososphaeria archaeon
CGCTATAGACAGCGCCGTGTACAGAGGGATGGACGTCACTAGGCGGATGTATGTTGACGTTCAATACACCGCTTGAGAGGAGAAGATTTACAGGAGTATTATGCATATACTTATAGTCGATATCCATGTTGACCACCCCTGATGAGAGGCCTATGTTGACAGCTGTATCATCAAGCGAATCTAGGTAGATCTCAGCAACACCCGAGGTCATCTCAACATCCAGTTTCCACAGTGTATCTGTGGAGAGATGGATATCTATGAAGCCGGACTCGATCTTGATGAGGAGTATCAATGCATCACCATACAAGAATTCTTTTACATCGACACGTGCCTCCGATTTCCCTGTGAAGAGCCCTATTTTACTATATGCCTTAACATCATATAATATGTCTTCATCGGCCCCCTTGATGTTCACCACTCCACTCAAGACATTTATCTTAGCTATTATATGCGGTATATTCTCGTACGCACTCTTATATTTACTCCATTCATCTACAAGCTCTTCACCCCAGGATGATGACCTTAGAATAAATTCCAGTATCTCCTGTGTATCCTCCTCCGGAGGCTGGGTGAAGTAGCTTGTGTATATGCTTATTGGCATACTCAGGAGTATCACCATTAGAATGGCTACGCCGAATAGAGTCGTCTTCTTCATAGTAGAACCTCCGTAAGCGAAATAACATATTGGATTACTATGGAGAATATGTATAGGACTGTGAACGCTAGGGGAGGAGCCAATGTAGCTATAACAGCCTCTTTTCTAGAGAGGATATATAGCTCCTCAACAACATGTATGTTAATATACAGAGTCCATAGGAAGCTCCCCACAACAGCAAAGGGTATTAAATAGAGTGTTGCGGGAGGATATATGGGGAAGAAGAATAATGCCAGTAGAATTAGGAACTGAGAAGCCCAGCTATATCCAAGTAACCCAAGGAAAGTGGTTAAATCTGCTCCACCGCCTAATGCACGTGCTAGGAAATGTGTAAGCATCCCCCATAGGACCCAGCATATAATGCTGGTAAGCACTATACCTGGGATAAGCATCTGGATAGCCATATATACATATGGGGCGTTTGCAATGGAGAAGCCCATAAGCCTAATCCATATCGGCATAAGCTTCCATACAACCGCCGAAGATAGGAATGACACCCCTAGACTTGTAAATATCACAGTGAATATCCCCTGAATAAAGGGGTTTTTCTCACGTATAACTAGACGAGTATATTCCCTAGGATTTAGGAGAATTCCCCCAATTATCTCGATATATTTCATATAATAATATCACTATATTGAAGACCATCATGATGTCTTATAAAGCTTCCACATAGACAATATATGGTCTATTTATATATTATAAATGACTGGAACCGTTATCCGCTCGTCTCTAGACTCTCCCGTATCTCAAATGCACGGTGCTCTACACGCCTCATAAGATCATGGACATCAACTCCCTTCACCACCCTATCCTCAACAACCAAGTCTCCATTGACTATAACCGTCTCCACGTCAGACGCCCTCATCGCATAGACAATGTGGCTATATACGTCGTATAATGGGGTTAGGTTGACGCGTCTCCTATCAATAATTACTATATCCGCTAGATACCCTGGTTTTATAAGCCCTAGGTCGTCATATCCCAGGGTTCTAGCCCCATCTACAGTGGCCATTTCAAAGACCTTCTTAGCATTCAATAACGTAGGGTCTCTATGAAGACCCTTTGGAAGTAGGGAGGCGTATTTCATCGTCTCGATAAGGTCGAGGGTATTATTGGAGGCCGGACCATCTGTCCCGAGGCCGACGGTCATGCGATACTCATGCATCTTAGGTACATTTGCAATACCCATTCCCAGCTTGAGGTTAGCCACTGGATTATGAACTATCTTAACCCCCCTCCTCGACGCAACCTCATAATCTACCTCATTCATATGTATAGAATGAGCCGCTGTAAATCTAGGTGACAATACACCCAGTTTATCCAGGTATAGATAGATGCTGTCACTTGGGATATCTACTTTAAACTGGTTCTTAACCAGCTCAGGCTCCCTCCAATCCTCAAGTACATGGGTCGTTATAACAACGGATCCCTTAGAGCCAAGCCTCTCATCAGCCCCCT
>JALTNJ010000004.1 GCA_027000765.1 Nitrososphaeria archaeon
TAAGTTATCATAGGCAGATAGATGAATATAGCTATTCCAATGATTAGGAGCATCATCCTAATCAGTTTACGTAGAGATATCTTTAGATATATGGATAACGTAATCAAGACGACTGCAAATATTATGAGTAGGAGCCTTGAGCTAGTTAATGAAGAGGATATGGATAAGAGAACTAGGATTATCAATAGAGTGGTGGGATGTATATTTATTGATTTAGGTGGTTCACTAAATAATAGACTAAAAACATCTCCGAGAGAGTGAAGTAGATAGTCGAATAAGCTACTTCTTAGCCTCATTCTCTGAATCACTCTCAGAATTGCCTATAATCCTTGTAAGAAACATTCCAATGCCTAGTATGATAGCGACACCAATAAAGCCTGAGACGATATATCCAAGCATTGGATGTAAGGCTGGGAAGCCATAGTCATATAACGGTGTCCAGTTAAGCTCCTCATTTAAATCAGGGAGGCCTACGTGCTCCGCAGCTAGATCAAGAGGCTCATGATAACCCACTAAATCCGATAGATATACGCCGAATAAGGGACTAACTAATATCAGTATCACCAGTAGAGCCATATATCGCCTATCTAGATTCTCCACCTTCTACACCTCCAGATAAGATATATCTGGATTCCGTGAATGGATATACTCGATGATAAATGCAGTTATGAGGCCCTCAATCACCCCTAGGATAGCATGCCAAGAAACCATTATTGGAACGGTGACATCAATGTTAAAGCCAAAGTATGTTGAAAAGCCTATCTCAATACCACACGCCAATCCAGCGACTACAATACCAAGCCATCCAGCTAAAAAGCCCCCTATAAACCTCCCTCTACTATTCGTACCTACAATGGATGTAGCTATTTTATATGCCAAGTACCCTGTCACCACTCCCAGTATAGCCATATTCAGTATATTGGCCCCTAATGCAGTGATCCCCCCATCGTGAAACACTATACATTGTATTACGAGGACTAGAGACATTGCGAAGAAACCTAGATAGGGGCCTAATAATATACCTGCTAATCCGCCTCCCACTAGGTGGAGGCTCGTACCTCCTGGCAACGGCCAGTTAAGCATCTGCGCTACGAATATTCCAGCTGCGAATGAGGATAGGAGGGATACTCTATCCATTGAAAGCTTCCCCACTCGCTTATAGGAGACAGCAGCATATCCTCCAGTTAATAAGAAAGTTATTAGAACCATAAATGGATCCAGGTAGCCATCTGGGATGTGCATTATTGTAACACCAAAATTTAAAATGGTAACACCAATAACATCAACTTTCGAATATATTGTTTGGAAATCGTTTTTACAGTCACATCATTAAATCTATACAATCCAGATGTCTACACTATGGATATATATACCACTATGTTTACAAAATCCTGGTTTCAGTCATAGGATGAAGTTCAATTTATATCCACATTTGGGGCATCTACCATCATCTGTTATGTCCATCTTCCGGATATAGAAGCCCTCCCTGTCTAAAACCCTATACTTACATTTGGGACAATAAGTGTCCTCCAGTTCATGGCCCCATACATTCCCAATGTATACATATTCCATGCCCTCTTCCATGGCGATTTTAGCAGCCTTCTCCAATAACTCAACAGGAGTTGGGGGCACATCCAGTAACCGATAATGCGGGTGGAAACGAAGAAAATGTAGCGGGGTCTCTGGACCAAGGTGTTCAATAATCCATTTAACCAGCCTCCTCAAATCCTCTGTGGATGAACCCTCATCAACAGGAACAACCAAGTCAGTAATTTCTATAAAGACCCCCTTCTCCTTCATCGCTAACAGGGCGTCGAAGATCGGGGATGGGTCTGGGACGTAGATATACTTCCTATAGAAATCTCTATTGCCATGG
The DNA here is from genome assembly GCA_027000765.1 of Nitrososphaeria archaeon. GTDB lineage: Archaea > Thermoproteota > Nitrososphaeria > Geothermarchaeales > JDFR-13 > Geothermarchaeum. The sequence continues at coordinate 1,877 of JALTNJ010000004.1, forward strand.
CCTTTGAAATCCACTGTAGCTGCATCTAGGTATTTACCGATCTCATCCATGGCTTCTACAGTCATATATCCATTGGTTACCCATGTATTGAAAAGGCCTTTCTCATGGGCAAGCCGCATGACGTCGATAGCATATTCAGCGAATATCGTCGGCTCATTATAAGTATATGATAGGCCTAAAGCACCATAGCTCAATGCAGCCTCAACAACCTCCTCAGGGGGGACATATGAACCAGTTACCTTTTTCCTCTGACTAATATCCCAGTTCTGGCAATACTGACATGCAAAATTACATCCAACCGTCGCTATTGACAATACATCTGAACCTGGTTTATAATGATTAAGAGGCTTCTTCTCAATGGGGTCCATAGCCATTGCAATAAGCCGGCCATAATTTAGGGAGTATAATGTGCCATTGACAACCTTCCTAACTCCACAGAATCCTATTTGGCCCTCAGGTATCCTACAGTGTCTAGCACATAAATGACAATGGACTAGAGAACCCTCCCTACTCCAGAAACTGGCAACCTTCAGATCTTTAGAACCCATTAGCTTATTCATACCCGACTATAATTAATTGTAGCCTTGGGGAGTTATTAAAAATATGGGTGTCATGCAATAAAGAGCTATGGAATATAATCTAGTATGAGGAGTAGGAGACTGGCTATAAATGCAAAGGAGACCATAGGGATTCCTGGAGTGACATACTTGACCCCATCTTCATCATATACCAGTATCTCCTTATCCTCATCAACCTCCTTAGTCTCATATGAATATAGGAGTCTGATGAATTCCTTAATCCCCCTAGCTCTATGAAACCTATTTCTGTTCCTCCATATAACGACTATAAAGACGTATGCTACGCTCAGGATACTCGTAAGAAACAGGAAGAGGAGGAAACCTGGAAATACTCCTCCGAGGGAGAGATATGGGCATTTATAGACGAAGGATAAGGGAGCAACTATAATCATCAATATGAAGTCTGCCCCGCCCAATATATAACCCATTCTCCTGAATATATACATACATATGCTGATTATGATGGAAAAGATCAGTCCTTCTAAAACTGAGATGAGGGGATAAGCTCCTATCAGAACACCATATCCTAAGAGGAGATAGGCTGGGAGAAGAGCCAGCCAACTCCTATCATCTATCCACCTAGTCTTCCAATCATAATATGCAGGTAAAAACAGTCCAAGGGCTATTGCTAGCTTCATCAGATCCCATAGCAACTGACTCATCCCCCTAATGCTTAAGAACATTATTATTTTAAATTATGATTTAATTTTAGACGGCCGCTGAAGACAGTTTAAGGGCATCTATCAATGTATGGTGTACAAGTTGTATCAAGTGATATGAGATATATGTATTTACCTCTTCAATCAAGTATTTTATGGCAGTGATATAGTCACCGTCAGAAGCTGACTCCATAGCTCTTATAAATGGGCTTCTAGACCATAACCTCCTATCAATATTGATGACCTCTTTCACAGGGCCCTCCAAAGAGTTTTTAAGCTTTGGGTTAACAAGGTCTTCCTTGGTAGTGATATGTACAAATGAATATGGATTCGATGTCAACATCGATATCGGGATCAAAGTAAGTTTAGAAACAGTTCTCTGCAAGTCTGTAGCCCTTCCTTCTCTCCTCAACCACCGCAGTATCTTTAGGAAACCTCTACACATGTCCTTGTTAAAATATACAACTAGGCATTCGCTCCAGCCATTGCCCCATACTGGTACAGCAACAGTCGCACCATTCTCCCTTCCATATGCTATGAGTCGTAGCAGTGCAGAGGACTCTATCCAGGGTAGATCACCTGGTGTTATCACAAACTCATCTCCATCAATCGTATCCAATGCAGTAAGTATAGCGTTAAGAGGACCTTCGCCTCCAGGATAATCATATACAAACCCTATTGAATCAACGTCTACCCCCTGTTTCTTAAGATGCTCTCGATATATAGACTCCTGATCCGCCGACTTTACAGATATGTATACCTTATCTACTATCGGCCTTAGCCTATCATATACCCTTTTTAGAACTAGCTCACCATCTACACTCGCCAAGAGCTTGTTACCCCGGAACCTCGTCGACTTACCTCCCGCTAGTATAACACCTACCACCATACTTACTCATCCTCAAAACACATCTATATCCAAACCAATATACCCGGGTTAGACCTGCCTCTCAATACAGCCACTACCCTGTTAATAGTTCTTTTACGTCACTAGTGATATTTCCACTTAAAATCTCATCCTTATCGAAGACCTCTACGTTAATATCCTCGGTAACTATTGAGTGGTCCTTAACCCTAAACCTAAGCTGTATATTTACCACAGCCTCCTTCGGAACCTTATAACGCCCGACTATGACCTCAAATAACTTGCTATTTAGCTGAGACACGCTTTCATTTATCTTCTTAGGGTCTAAGCTCTTATCTAGATAATACTTCCTTAAGACACCATTAATTACCCTCCTCAGCTTTATGGCATATCCACTAACTCTAACAGGACCCGTTCTAATCTCTAAGACACCCTCAAGAGACATGCCCCTCACCCCCAAATTACATAATATATAATTAAATAACCACCAAAATATAGTTGAATAACTTAAAATGTATATTTTAAATATACTTTTCAACAGGTACATAACCCGGATTAATATATATCGATTGCCTGAATCTACTTATCTAGAGGGAGGGATGGATAGTTGATACTCTCAGATAAAGATATATTGAAGGCGATGAAGAAAGGGGAGATAGAGATAATCCCCTTCAACGAAGAGAAGCTTGGTCCATGTAGTGTAGACCTTACACTCGACTCCAAATTCACCATATTCCGGGGAGGGGGATTGATTGACCCACGTAATAAAGAGGACATGCCGAAGTTTGTAAAGATAATTGACACCGGTGAAGAGGGATATATTATAAAGCCGGGCGAGTTTATCCTTGGAATAACTAGGGAGAAGATTAGGATTGGAAAGGGGTATGCAGCTACATTAGAGGGTAGGAGTAGCCTAGCAAGAATAGGGATCATCGTACATGCAGCTGGCCTCGTCAATCCAGGAACAGGTTTGAAGAAGCCGGCTCCCCTAGCTCTTGAGATATCCAACCGTGGATATACCCCCGTCTTACTAAGCCCGGGGCTCGAGATAGTCCAGATAATATTCCACAGACTGACTAGCCCTGCGAAAATTGGGTATGACGAGAGACGTAACTCCAGGTATATTGGTCAGGATAAGCCGATTATATAGAGATCAATACAATAATGTAATCATTTACGTCCGTCCCTGTGTCCCCTGTTATAAGGGCCCTTCCAAGTGAATCAAAAAAGCTATAGCTATCATTCCTCTCCAGCGCATCCTCTATTGAAAGCCCATATTTTAACGCCTCATGCATTGTACATCCATCTATAACTGCCCCTCCAGCTGGACTTATCCCGTCTCTACCATCTGTATTAAATGCGATGATTGATACTCCATGCATCCCAGCAATCCTACTTATTAATGGTAATAGAAGCTCTTGGTTACGCCCTCCGATACCATCCCCCTTTAGAGTTACAGTGGTTTCACCACCTATCAATAGAACTGCCGGTGGCTCAATCGGGTTGTTATCCTTGTATACCTCCTCAATCAAGGCTCCGATTACTTTACTGACCTCCCTAGCCTCACCCTCAAACCGGCTGGTTAGGAGAAAGACGTTGTATCCCTTGGACTCTGCATATGCCCTCATCATTTTAAGGCCGATACGACCACTACCAACTATTACATTATCAACATTATCAAAAATGGGTTCACCGGGTTTAGGAGTTTCTGGAATAAGCCCTTCAATACCCTCCATAATCGTTCTTTCGATACTAGTGGGCATGATCCGCCAGAGTTTATAGTAAACTAATATATTCTTAGCATCTTCATATGTCGATAGATCGGGAACAGTTGGGCCCGATGCAACCGCTGAGATGTCATCATCGAACACCGAGGATAATACGAGGGATACTGTACGCCTTGGATGTATAATTGAGGCTAGTCTACCACCTTTAACTTTACTAAGATGCTTCTTAACCACCGCTCTCTCCTTAACATTAAGGCCATGGATCATCATGGTATAATAGGCCTTAACCAATTCGTCCAAGGATATATTCTCATATGGAATCTCGAAGAGGGAACTGCCGCCTCCACTTACTAGGACTATCACAGTCTCTTCTTCATCGATCTCCATAATAAAGTCTAAAAGCCTGTTAGAGGAGTTTATTGTATCGTTATTAGGTAGAGGGAAGCCACCATATAAAACTTCCACGCCTTTATTAACCAGATACTCGACATCCGCCTTTATAAAACGTGTTTTAGGCACTATAATACAGCCATCCTTTACATATTCCTCACTTCTATCGAGGACTCCCCTCATCATTCCGACGACGGCTTTTCCAAACCCGATCACATAACAACCGTCGCTTATGTCTATAGACCTGTTCCCCTCCTCATCTAACATTATCCGTCTTCCATCTGACGATATGAAGCGGGTAACAGCTACTGTGGGGTCGGCAGCCTCTAAACCAACAGATAATAAATCCATAATCATCTTATCGGAATATTCACAGGCCCGACAGGGTTTCGCCTTAAATGACTTTACAAGCCTCTTCCTTATCGATTCAGCTGTAATCAACTTATCCACCTCCCAGATGGAGAGATATTAATGATTTATTCAACTTTATAACCCCCCTTCTTAATCTTCTTCTTAACACTCTCAGGGAGAGCTACATCTTCCTTTCTCAACATAGTTGGTGCGGTTACCACCAGGCCCTTACCAGGCATTATATGAACCTCATATAGGAAGAGACTGTGGTTTGTCTGCCTCATCTTCTCAATCAAGACATATCTCCTTAACATAGAGTTCTTAATGCTTTTTCTAAACCTTATGATGCCATCCGCAACATGCTCTACTCCAAAGCCGAATGCTTCTGAGGTAGAGATGGCATATTGACTTGTGACTAGTGTAGTCAAATCCCATTTGGATAATATCTTTTTAAGAGTGTATGAATATTGTCTAGCCATGCTGGGTTTGGCGAGCCAGAAGGCAGACACACTATCTATTACCAGCCTCGTCCTTCCATATCCAAGCTTTTTCTTGGCTCTTATAACTATATCAACCAGTTCATCGATGTCCAGGTGCCTTAGAGTCCATTCGTCATCACCCATCAACGCATCGATTAGGATAAGCCTTCCCTCGTTAATAGCTTTGTTAAAGTTGAAACCAAATTGACTTGCTTGATTAATAATAGACTCCCTCGATTCTTCGGTAGTCACATATATGTTATAATCACCTGAAGATATTCCCTCAGCAATAAAATGTATACATAAAATGGTTTTACCAGTCCCAGGCTCACCAACAACTGCTACAAAGAATCCCTTTGGGATACCTCCATCCATAAGTTTATCTAAAGATGGTACCCCGGTTGATAGCCTCTCCATATGACCCCCAAAAAAATAAAATGTATATAAAGCTAAATATACGGGGACGCCTCAGTGGACATAGTTAAATATTCCACAGATACAGTTTAAATATTTGGTGAAATGTTTTGCCGGAAGGCGATAATACAATTGTTCTAGATGTAGATAGAGTCCATGGAAACTATATGCATAGCTGTATAAATTGCCATGGAGAGAATGAAGACTATAGGCTATCCCGGGGACTACCATGCATTAGGTGTATCCCGGATGTCGTTGAGAAACCGGATATAGAGGAACTATATAAAATTATGAAGAAGATTGGAACACTCAAAAAAACATATAGAGAGTTATATAAGCTCCATAGGGGGCTAGAAGAATTAAACAAATTATTTTATAAGACTCTTGAAAGTAGACCGTGGAGTGCCCAAAGAACTTGGGCAACTAGGGTCTTAAAAGGCGAGAGCTTCTCGATTGTGGCTCCTACAGGAGTGGGTAAAACCCTATTTGGTATGATCATGAGCCTATATCTTGGAAGTAAAAAGAAGAAATGTTATATTATAGTTCCTACAACACCCCTAGTTAATCAAGTATATGGAAGGCTGGTCGAATTCTCACATAAAGCGGGATTAGATGTAGATATCGTCGCATATCATTCCCAGATAAAGAGTAGGAAGAAGGTTTTGAAGAAAATTAGAGAAGGTGAGTATAATATACTGGTTACCACCAGCCAATTTATCGCGAGGAGATTCGATGCACTAGAGGGGACAAAGTTTCACTTCATCTTCGTTGATGACGTTGACGCTATTCTAAGAAGTAGCAGAAACATAGATAGGGTGCTACAGTTACTAGGCTTCACCCAGGAGAGTATATCGACCACACTAGAACTTATACGCTTAAAGACAAATATTATGAGGACCAGAGATGATGAAGAGAGAAAGCGGCTTTTAGCTGAGATGGAGAAGCTTAGGAAAAAGCTAGAGAAACTTAGAAAGAGGGATAGGGGTATACTTATCGTCTCCTCTGCAACAGGTAGGCCTAGGGGGATGAGGGTTAAACTCTTCAGGGAACTACTGGGATTCCAAGTAGGATATAGGTCTGAGACGTTGAGGAATATTGTTGACGCATACATCCGCCCAAGGGGTGATGACATTCTTAAAGTTGTTTATAAACTTGTCTCCAGACTAGGCGGGGGTGGGCT
>JALTNJ010000005.1 GCA_027000765.1 Nitrososphaeria archaeon
ATGTAACCCTATCGCCGACAGCCGCTACATAGAGGCCTCTCGACCAGATATTTTTTATACGGAGTATCATGTCGTCCAGTGTATCATCTACATAAACATCGCCGAGCGGCCTCCTAACAAGCCTCTGCCGCTCCTCAGGAAACCTTAAGACAATGTTTGATTTACAATACTTTGACGGCATAATATCCTTCCTGTGGAATCTCTAATAACTCGGCTACAAAACTATCCTTATCTATTATTACTACGAGGCCCCTCCATCTATCGCTGAAGTTCTCTGAGCCGCATACAGGGCATTTAGTCTCCTTCTTCTGGACGAGATACCTGCATTTCCTACATGCTTTAAAGGCTGATGCCCTCCTCATTCTCCACTAGCCTCCTCCACTTCCTCAGGCTTACCCTCGATCCACTCGATCTTACCAAGGCCTTTAGACTTCATGTATAACGCGATCTTCATAAGGGAGTATCCCTTTGGAGGTGAGAAATCAAGGATTCTAGCCCTAACTATATCGCCCTTCCTAAGCACACGCCCCGTCTTCCTACCCACTACGGTATTCTCTATCTTGTTGATGTCGATGACGTCATCCATCAAGACGGATTTATGGACTAGGGCGTCTACAGGCCCGATTCTAACAAATATACCGAAGGTCTCTATACCGACTACCTCACCCTCAACAACCTCTCCCTTCAAAGGCTGGAAACTATATACGTCGAACTCGACCTTATGGTTTGAAGAGCCGTCTTCAGAGATTATCTTGCCTAGTGGATCTACCTTGATATTATCTATCTTAATTATGTATCCAAGCTCACTATCATATAACCCTACATACTTGTGGGTGAGCTGCACCCATGCAGCCTTCTCCACACCCTCTTTAAACAGGGATGGATGGATACTTATGATATCCCTAACCCTATACCTATATATCATATTTCTAACACCACCAGACCACAATTCTCTTATTCAGAACACGCATATAAAATTAATTAATTTATACTATATGTGGGTATCCGTCCTTTAAATATATTACCTTGACACCAGTCTCAGCCAGAGACTCCCTCAGCCTACTGTCTCCAGTTGCAACGATGTAACGCCCTTCCGTCGCAAGTATCTGGATATCGGTATCAGCCTTATCAGACTTAGACTCCAAGGTCTTGAAACGCCCCTTCTCAATATAGTTTAGGACAAGCCTAGCCCTACGCGGCTTCACACCCCGACGCCTATTGGATATACGCCGTAGTTCATCGACAACCGACTCGGGAACGTAAAACGGGAGGTCTCCAAAAAGCTCCTCCATAGAAGTGAATGCGCCAGGCGTCTTAATCGCCTCCAGTAGGAAGCTGGTGTCAAATATTATTCCCCTAGCCTCAAAACTAGATAGGTCTCTACCACGGCCCCTAGGCATATCTAACGAACCTTACCCACACCTATTAAACGCCACATATTATTGACCCTAGTTGCTATAGCGACTCTCCAGCCCTCCTCAGCCACTACAGGCCTATGCAGCTTAACGCTTATAGAGTCTCCCCTGGCTGAGGTGACTACACCGAGGGTGACCGCTGGACCCACATTAAGCCTCAGCCTCTCATTCATCGATATAGGCTTCACCTCAATAGACTCATCCGTACCAACGACGTATTTGAAGAGCTCTACATCCAGCTCAAGCTCGTATAAGACTGGTGGCAGGGTATCAGGCGCCCCCACGACATTACCTACCAGGTTATCCGACTTGGTGAGATAAGGGTCTAAATCGGTCTGTACACCTATTAACCCGCCGCCATACGCCTCCTTAAGCGATACATATCTAGTTCTAAGGGATTGGACAGTTGTATACAGGGGTTGATGAACTATCTTACCGCCCTCACTATACAGGTATCCAGGCAGGATCTCTATCTCATCACCGACCTTAACCTTACCCTGGACAATACTACCTCCAATAACGCCGCCGCGGAGCTCCTTATAGGGGGTACCAGGCTTATTGATGTCGAAGGACCTGATTACAAACATCCTATAAGGCTTGGATAAATCCCTCTCTGGAACAGGGATATACTTGTATAGGGCCTCTACAAGATATTGTAGATTAACCTTATGAACCGC
>JALTNJ010000006.1 GCA_027000765.1 Nitrososphaeria archaeon
CTCCTCCTACTCGGTGGAGCCATAGGGGGATGGCTAGGCTCAAGCTTCATGAATCCTGAGAACCACGAGTCGTTTATAGAGGCCTTGATCGCGGCTAGGTTCAACCCCGACCTTGGGGAGGAGAATGTCTTCTGGAGGAGTCTAACGAGCCATGAGCATGCCATGATAGCGGTGGCATTGACACTAGTGTTTCTCATCGCTGTATCTAGGATGGATCTCAAGGAGGGGCGGTTGACCAAAGCCTCGTTATACTTGGTTTATGTGGGGCAGCTTGTAATGGCTTTAGCATCGTATTCAGTATGGTTTATAGGTAAGGTGGCTCACCTAGCAATTACTCCAGCAGCTTTAATACTGATATTCGCTACCCTCCTAATGAGCTTCAGGGTGGATGGATGGAGGGTATTGAAATCAGCCTTGATAGCTGGTAACATAATTATGTGGGTTGCCGTAGCTATCCCCGGTGCGGTTGTCGCCACAAGCCTAAGGTCCCCCCGATTCTTCACACCGGCATTTAGAGACCCATTGTGGGACTGGGCTGAAATAGCATACAGCATTGGGCATTGGCATATACTTCTCACGACATGGGGTGTGGTTCTAGCCCTTATATATGTAGGGTATGTCAATAGAGGGCTATGGTCCAATATAGCGGGCTACCTAACGATAGCTGGATACATAGGTGCGTCACTTGGCATCAACCTATATATGCTGGGGAATCCACCGGGTAGATATATCCCCAATCCCTACGACAACACCTACCTAACATATATAGTTGAGCCTATGCTGGGTATAATGGCGGTCGGAATCGCCTTGACATACATACTATTCCTAAAAGGGATATTTGAAAAATCCTCTTCAACACGATGATGATAAAAAATGTGGGGAAAAGGGGGTTTATTATGGAACAGCGTAGTAGCATCGCTTGGGAACTATAAGCTTACCCTCGTTCTTCAGCTTTTTAATTATCTTTGAAACCTCTTTCTTATCGAGGCCAGTCATCTTAACGACGTCCCCAGGTCGTAGTGGCTTACCGGCTTTTACAAAAGCATCGAGAACCATCTTCTCCTTCTCATCCATAGTAGATTCACCATTTAGAATGGGACTATCTATCCCTTATAATACTATTGATGATAGGCGGATAGAATATATAAATCTTAACACTGTTAATAACTATAAACTAGCTAGTGTATTGAGGACGATATCCACTCCCTTCTCCTCATAATACTCAAGTTCCTTTGAGCCCCATCCAGTCCTCCACTCCTCATGATACAGTTCATCGGATATCACTATCAGCATGCCAAACTCTATCCCCCTATAATGTGCGACGGTCATTAATGCCGTGGCCTCCATATCAACACACACAGCTCCCTTATCCTTCATAGCCCTTACCTTATCTCTAGTCTCCCGGAAAATAGCGTCTGTACTCCATATTCCTCCCTTTATAATCCTCCTATCACCATTAATGGCTTCATCAGCATTCTCGAGAATTACATTGACGATCTCCATATTAGGCTTGGGAATGTATTCGGGCGGCATGTAATGATAGCTGGTGCCCTCCTCCCTAACCCCCCATGTTGGAACTACATAGTCTCCAATCCTCAGCTCCTCAGACAATGCACCGGCTTCTCCATAGCCGACTATCTTCCTTCCCCCTGCTGCGACAGCAAGCTCCAATGCTATGGTGGTGGCTGGAGCTCCGAAATATGGTTTTAAAACAAATATCTCTCTACCCTTATAGCTACAGGTGAATGCAGTGTGCCCAGGTATCCATCTAAATTCCCTGATGTCACCGACCTTCTTCCTCACAGCCTTCAACATTACATCAGTAAATATAATTAGGCCCTTATCGGGGACAGATCTCTCCTTTGTAAACATATTCGGTGTTACTAGAGGCTCATCTCTCCCTAATGATATAAATCTATCCATAAGGTTATCCCTCGACTATTATCTCCTCAATAATTTAAGGATATGTTGTTACTAGGTTTATTTATGTTCCCTTAAAATTCTCTTCATCTCATCTGGTAGCTTAAGTATCCCATGTTGTTCTCTGACATGTTTCTCAAATCTATCTATTAACTCGTCATGTGA
>JALTNJ010000007.1 GCA_027000765.1 Nitrososphaeria archaeon
AGACCCCAATACTTACCGTAGATACTGGATATGGGATTGAGAGATGGGCCTGGCTTTCCCAGGGTGCGCCATCCGCTTTCCACACGATATATGGGCCTGTTCTCAACTGGATTATGGATGAGGTAGGTCTATCTATTGAGGATGAGGTCTTATATGATAATACGCTTTATAGCCCGATGTATGACGCTAGTAAACGCGATGAAGTAATTAAGCTTAGGAGGAAGATAGCTAAGAAACATGGATATGATCCGGATGAGCTCATAAACAAATTATCCTTGTTTGACGAGCTATCGATTCTACTGGATCATTCTAAGGCAGCTATATTTCTAATTAAAGATGGGGCGATTCCCTCGAATGTGAAGGAAGGATATTTAACTAGGATGCTGCTTAGGAAAATATTCCGGCTACTGTCGATGAGAGGCTTAGAAGGCCTTTTGGAGGGGCTTTTCAAGAGGCAGATAGATTACTGGGGCCGTGACTTCAGGGATGTGAAGGAGGCTGAGAACGTTATCTTCGAAGTCTTGTCACTGGAGAGGGAAAAATACAGGTCTATCCTCAATAGACTCCCGACAATAATCAGGAGATACAAAAAGAAATATGGTGGGATAGAGACGGAGCATTTGATAGAGATATATGACTCACATGGAATATCACCCGAGATGGTGGCGGAGTATTTGAAGAGGAGTGAGGGTATCGAGATAAAGATCCCCAGCGATTTCTATAGGATGGTGTCGGAGCGGCATATGAAGTCGTCTGCCGAACCCATACCCACTCTATCCAGCTTATCGAGGTATGAGACCACTGAATTATTTTATAGGAATCAGTATTGGAAGTCGATGACAGCTAGGGTCCTGCATGTAGAGGATAACTCTATCATCCTCGATAAAACCGTATTTTATCCCGAGGGAGGGGGCCAGGTCGGTGACACTGGTGTATTAAAGATAGATGGCTCTAGCTATAGAGTCGTAAATACAGTTAGGAAGAACGGGGTTATCCTCCATATAATCGATGGAGATGTTCCAAAGGACATTGTTGGGAAGACTGTAGAGGGAGTTATAGACTGGGATAGGAGACTCGCTATAATGAGGCATCATACATCTACACATGTTTTACTAGGGGCTATTAGACGGGTTTTAGGTGGGCATATATGGCAGGCGGGGGCTGAGAAGAGGCCTGAAATAGCCCATATAGATGTGACGCATTATAAATTGCCTACTCCTGACGAGATAAGGCTGATTGAGAAGCTTGCCAACGAGATCGTCTCAAGGAATATACAGGTAGAGATAAATTGGATGGATAGGGGAGCTGCGGAGAAAAAATATGGTGTGAGGATATATCAGGGTGGCATGGTTCCAGGTAAGAAACTGAGGATACTTAAAATAAGAGATTGGGATGTAGAGGCATGTGGGGGTACGCATGTTTCAAACACTGGGGAATTGATGTATATCAAGATAACATCGGTAGATAAGATCCATGATGGTGTAATCAGATTTAATTATGTGGCTGGTACTAGGGCGATAGAACTCTCGAGGAAGGATCAGGATATTCTGGATAACTTGTCAAAGCTCCTGAGTGTCTCTAGGGATAATGTATATAATGCTGTTCTAGACCTTATGAGGGATAGGGAGGAGCTGGAGAAGGAATTCGAGAAGCTGATGAGGGAATATATCGATTTATATGGTGAGAAGCTGTATTCTGAGGCGTTGGAGGTCAATGGCCTAAAATATATCTTCCTCGTAGACGATGATGTGGAGAAAGTTATTAAGATTGGGGAGGGGTTGGAGAAGCGTTATAATGATGTCTTCTTCGTCGGCGTCTCGAGGAAGGGTAGAGGCATCAATATAATGGTGTTCGTCGGCTCAAGTCTCCGTGAGAAGGGTCTCGATGCATATAAGACGGGGGTTAAGGCGGTTAAGGATATCTTGAAGGGTGGTGGTAAGGGAGACTCACGGTACGCTAGGTTTGGAGGACGCTTCTCAGGGGAGATTGAGTCGATCAAGGAGGTGTTTCTAGAGGTTGTCAGGGAAGCATGGAGGGTTTAGAGAGCGGGAGGAGTATTGGAGCCGTAAGTGGATGGAAAAC
>JALTNJ010000008.1 GCA_027000765.1 Nitrososphaeria archaeon
AAGTCAATAATATCTCCTGAGACCATATTTAGTTCTTTATTTGTTTAAGATAGCCCGTACGGAGCCTTTCAAAAATATCTGGGCTTGAAGCAGGGGCACAATCAAATATCATTACCTTTGCGACAAGTGTTAGAGCACCCAGTAAGATCATGATATATGACGGTAAGGTATTCAACCAATAATTTTTAATTGAGATCGTATGGACTTGATATAGTGTACACTTAAAAAGGAATATATATAACTTCTTCTAAGAATAAATCTATCCTCTGTTTATTTGACTATCCTTAATTTTTCAAAAGATTTTCAAATTTTTTATATTTCTTTAAAGTATAAAGTTATATCAGATATGTCTAGAGGAGGTTTTAGACATAATGTTATGTTTACGTTGTTTATACTTATTCTCTTGATATCGCCTATTTATATGCAGGCTATTCTAAAGACATCCGCTATATCCTATAACAAGGCGCCAACGATATTAGATACAATCAAGAACAAAGCGTTGTATGTTGCTGAGAAGGCTGCTGACTATGTCCTAAGTACAAGAATACCTGAGGCCGGAGGATATAAATGGCCATTTAAGACTCCAAGTGAAGTTATATATGATCCGGGGTTGATAAAGGGAGCAGCGGGCATCGGCCTATTCTTACTAAAGCTATATTCATATACAGGTAAGCCGGAGTATCTAGATACAGCTGTTAAAGCGGCTGAATGGATTATTTCAAAGGCTAGGCCTGAGGCAGGCGGGTATTACTATCTAATAGAGGATCTAAGGACATCTGTTGTTCAGTGGCATGAGCATGAGATAACCGAGTTATCTATAGTAAATAATTACCAAGTGATGTATGAGAAAGGTGGTTTATCTCAAGTCTTGGCATACATCAAGTCTGTATACAACTATATCGACTGTGCTATAAGCATAGTAGTCACTAACGATGAGTATATCTCAGATATCGAGCCGATAGTTCATGTTTCAAGTTCAGATAAACTCCCGTTTACACCAAAGATATCTGGAGACATTGAGAGAATTGGCCCAGGTAGGTATAGAATTGATGTTAAGGTCTCTGGATTTGAGGCCGATGTCTTGTTTACATTGATCAAGGCAAAGATCGGTGAAATATTAGGCGCTTCCTTATTACCATATGAAAAAGTTATCTTGGATACAAAGCCCACGGTATATCTAGCTGGTTTCAGGATAACGGATACAGATGGGACTGTACATGATGTATATCTCGCTAGTCCAAAGCTTCTCCCTCCATTGTTCGACCCGTTTATGGTCAATGGAGGATATATCGTAGATGTAATGTCTCCCGTACATCTGCTTGTAATAGACTCCATGGGGAGGATGGTGGGGGCAGTATATGATGAGGAAGGCAATTATGTTATGGAGATAAACGAGATACCAGGGTCATTTTACACTGGTCCCTTGGGTGAAGGCGAGTTTATATATATTCCTCCCTCCATCGAAAACTATACGGTAAAGTTATATGGCGTAGATAATGGGGACTATACACTAAGGATAACCGCTATTCACAGCGATGGCACAATTGATGTTGATAAGTACAGTGGATATATCGATACAGGGCAAATAGTCGTCTATGAATATACAACGGCTCAATCGGAGAACGTGGAGATCACAAGTCGAGGGATACTGGACATGATTAGATCTAATGACGATATTATCATCATGACATTCCTAGCCATTATCGTAGTGTTGCTAATAATATATATTAGTAAAAAACATAAAACCTAATACCGCTTCAACCAGCAACCCCATTTTTTAAATTTATATAACTGGAATCTCCTAATAACGCTTTTTCTCGGTATTGCTCATTAATATATATCAACTTATTGGAGAAATTGATGGTTTAGTAAGGAGATGCTGAGGCATATCATATTTTTATCTATGTTTTTTCTTCTCCCTACTATTAAACATATAAACACAGTGTTTCGAAGGATTAAAAATAATATTTAACGGGTCCGGGGGGATTCGAACCCCCGATCTCCGGCTCCGGAGGCCAGCGCCTTATCCAAGCTAGGCCACGGACCCCATTTATCTAAAGAGGAGTTCTAGATAAATTAC
>JALTNJ010000009.1 GCA_027000765.1 Nitrososphaeria archaeon
ATATCTATATGGATAAGGATGTTGAGAGCTATAGGGTTACGGCAAGCCTCCTGACACTCTTTAGGGATCTTGATGGAGATGGATATATGGATGAAGATGAGGTAATATCCATTATATACTTGGATGAACTTAACTGGACTATGTGGTTTAATGAGTCACCTGGATTAGTGACGATAAATTATGTCTATAAGGATTCCTTATTCAATATCACATTATCATTTAGAGTATCAAATAATTATATGGAACCCGGGGATATCCTTGAAGAATCCCTAGTCTCTCTTCATGTGGATGTCAAATATGTCTTGGGTGGTGAAAAAGGCCTTAGACTGGGGCTTGGCCTGCTGGTCACACCTGGCTTAGAAGGTCTTAGCGGGACTATATTAGACTATATCACTATTAGGGAGGCTATATTTAATGTAGGCTCATCAAGATGGCATTTCTCTATCATAGGTAGTAGATGGGCTGATGTAGAAGGTGTATATGAGCCACTGAATACCTATATTGAGGAACCAAAATGCTGTAGAAAATCTCTTTTACATATGAGTATAGTCGACTATGAGGCTCCTGGAAACGTAGAGCTATCCTACCAATATTATATTGGAGGTGCTCCAGTAGAGACACCAAGTATCCTCGACATTATACCGGTTTTAATCCTATTTGGACTAGCATTATCATCAGTTATACTACTACTTTATCTCTATAAAAAGAGGCTGGTAGATTTTTCTAGGTTGACTAGAGTACCTATATCGAGGTGACAAACTATTTTTCCAATAGCCTCTCAAATACTGTTATTTTAACTCGATATATGGGAAACATTATTAGACAGAATGTGGATAGCAATTATTTATTAGCATATCTGCATTTAATGATGAGTATAAACAGGTGTGGGGGATGGCCATAGACTTCCTATTACTCGTTGGGTTTGTAACTGGGGCTGGAGCTTTCTTGGGGTCGATGCTCGGACTAGGAGGAGGTTTCATCATTGTACCTCTACTGACGATATTATTAGGCCTACCTATTAAAGAGGCTGTGGCTTTAAGTCTGTTATCTATCTTGGCGAACTCTCTCTCTGCGTCGGTGGTGTATGTAAATCGGGATGTAGTCGACTTTAGACTGGGGTTGATATTAGAGACCTCAACCATGCTCGGCGCCATTGCGGGAGCAAATATAAACCTTATGATCGAGGAATCCGTGATATCCACGGTATTTGGGTTTGTTTTGATTTATGTAAGCTATAGAATGTTTAAAGGCGCTTCCCTCGAGGGTGTGGCTGGTAAAAAGATAGGTAATAAACAGCTGGGGATAGGTGTATTTGGAGCGTTCTTTGCAGGCATATTATC
Organism: Nitrososphaeria archaeon; assembly: GCA_027000765.1. GTDB lineage: Archaea > Thermoproteota > Nitrososphaeria > Geothermarchaeales > JDFR-13 > Geothermarchaeum. The sequence goes on from JALTNJ010000009.1 coordinate 1,341, forward strand.
CGGGTTATTAGGCATTGGCGGTGGAATACTTAAAATGCCGATTCTTGTTCTACTATTATCTGTTCCTACAAGGATTGCAATCGGGACAAGTATGTTCATGATATCTCTAACTTCAGCTGCTAGCACCTATGTCTATTTCTCGAGTAATATGATAAACTTTCTATATGGCGGAATCGCTGTTATAGGGGCTTTTTCAGGCGCACAAATAGGTAGTAGAGTAAGCCTACGTGTAAATGTAACAACCCTAAGAAAACTCTTTGGGCTTATCTTGATAGTGTTCTCAGTTCTCATGATTTTAAAGGGTTTTGGGGTGATTACATGATCATTAAAAAGGTTTATCGAGTTATTGTAAGGCCAATGCTAGTGTTATCTCTATTGATATTGGCTACTGGAATAATGCTGTCCTCTAGTAACATTGCTATAGGCCCTGAGATTCTGAAGCTGGGGCTCTGGATGCTAATCTCCATGCCTATGATACCTATCTTAACCCTTCTCTATGAATATGTTACAAAGAAGGATCTCTACATTATCCTTGTCATAGCCATAATACTGGCTATAATCTTGGCGAATGTCTATTATTATGGCTTTAATCATCTACCTTTTTCCTAGTTTTTACTCAGGAGTATATGCTAAGATGAGAGACTCCACTTTTTTAGGCTCTTCAAACGCTAGTGACAATATGTTTAGAAGCTCATCCTCATCCATATCCTTTGAATCGACTCCAGCGAGCTGAACA
>JALTNJ010000010.1 GCA_027000765.1 Nitrososphaeria archaeon
ACCTACCTAGGCATATCTACAACCCAATAGAGAAGATAATTATATACAGCGTCATCATAGTAGCGGTCATAGCGGCACTGGCTCCATTAGGCCTAGACCTCTCAGGCCTATTATTAACTGGAGGCGTCATCGGCGTCGCCCTCGGCTTCGCCAGCCAAACCATCATATCCAACGCCTTAAGCGGGGTATTCATCTACATGGAGAGGATGGTTAAGGTAGGCGACCCAATTAGGGTGGAGGATGCCGAGGGAAGAGTTATCGACATAACCCTATTCTCAACAGTGATTAGATGCTGGGATGGGTATATTGTTAGGGTGCCTAATAGCAAGGTATTTGACAGCCTCATCTACAACTTTGAGAAGAGCCCCATCCGGAGGATAGCCCTGAAAGTAGGCATTGCCTATGGTGTAGACATAGACCTTGCTAGGAGGTTGATTATGGAGGTTATGGAGGAGCATCCATATATCCTTGTTAATCCAGGGCCAGAGGTATTTGTCGACGAGTTTGGAGACAGCGCTATAGTCCTAGACGTGAGGTGCTGGGCTCCTTCCACTGTCTGGTTCGATGTAAGGAAATACTTGTTGGAGGCTATTAAGAAGGTGTTTGACAGGGAAGGGGTGGAGATACCGTATCCACAGAGGGTCGTATGGATACGTGAAGAGAGGAATACAGGATCCAATTAGATTTTTCCAGACCTCTTTTTCCTAAGCCACTCTCTATATTGCATATCCACTTCAAAACCGGTTTTAAGAAGGCGATTATATCTAGTCAACATCATTAGGTAACGCGTATCCTTAGGTAGACAGTGTCCACCCACTCCATCACGGGCCTCCGGCATGTCGATATTCCACTTTGTGTTACATGCCTCCCTAACTTCAAAGAAGTCTAGGCCAAGATCCTCACATATCATTCTAAGCTCCTCGGCGAATACGATCTGCATGAAACGATAGGCATTCTCAGCTATCTTCGCCATCTCAGCTACCTCGACTGAGGACACGATATGGAGAGGAATATCCAGTACATCCCTATAGAATTTTAACGCGATATCCAGGGATTTGTCATCCACAGCCCCTATTACACGCATCTGCCTGACCCCGTAATTAATAGGGTCACCTGCCCAATACCTATGGGGGACATGCGCTAGGGGAATATCTTCATTAAACAATTCCTTAAATATCTTTCTCGATGTCCCCGGTATAATTGTTGATTCTATGGAAACCAGCTTCGGCCTAGAACCTTTTTTCACAATCTTCTCGGAAGCATCAAATACGGGATGGAGATCAGGCTGGTCATCCTCAGTTAGTAGAGTACTTACACAGATGATATAGACATCGATATCCGAGGGAATCTTATTAAAATCAGTTGTTGCATCGATACCCCTATTCTTAGCTCTTGATACAGCCTCTTCAGAAATATCATATCCATATACTTTCAAACCAATATCTTTAATATATTCAGCCGTGGGGAGGCCAACCTGCCCAAGACCTATAACACAGGCCTTCTTAAACTCTAGAGATTCAGACATAAATCTATTGTATATCTAAACATCTAATTAAGATTAACTATAGATGATGAAAAGCCGAGAAAGAAACATGGGATTAAAAGACATTTTTAATATAAAGCGATTGGGAGCCACTTGAAACAGTCCCTAAACCCTAGGACATGTATACCATATTTCACCCCTAGAGATAATTTGTGGAAGGCGACCTACGATCATGTTCTTACACCACATCGGGAGCGATATTTAAACCTATTATATAGATTCTTCTCGGGAGAAAACATCCAAAACCTTATCATCAGTGGACATTGGAAGTGGAAGAGGGTCATTATATCATTGTCATTTCCAGCCTATCTAGATTCAAGCATCTCCATTATCCTATTATAGCCAACAAGTTCAGCCAGCCTCCCTATGTTATATGGTAGATATGCAAACTGGATAAAGCCGTATATCGCTAGGGCCATCATCCCAAAATGGTGATAATCTATAATTGGGCCGTATAAAACGTATTGGATTATGGGGAGGAGGAATGGGAAGAGTGAATTTAAGAGCGCTATACAGTAG
>JALTNJ010000011.1 GCA_027000765.1 Nitrososphaeria archaeon
GGCTTACTTTGCATTATCCTGTCGAGATCTTTTGGTAGAACACCCACTATATCTATTTCTCCAGCCTCAAAGGCAAGGATCCTAAGGCTATAATCACCTATGAAGGTATATCTCATCCCATCTAACTTAGGACCCTTATAGATGTACTGACCTGTCTGGGCTGCAGCCTTTGGAGGAGCCACTTGAACGAATACTGGCATAAGTAATAGGGCTATCAACGCGGCAAAGAAAAACCTCTGGAAGATGGAATTGGGCATGCCCACGCACACCTCAAATGAAGTGGTATCAAATATAATTTTTTGGTATCATTAATTATAAATCTTACATCAACGATATGATTAAATAATATTTGAAGAAAAAGGTAATTCTAAATATATCACTTTCTGGTTAAATATAGTCAAAATATAGTGTAACTAAATGCATTTAAACAAATTAATGTATTCCTTTAAAAGGTTTATAACATCCAGAAAGCTATATTAATTATGATGCTTTATGAATAGGGTGTTCATCCCTATTTTAATAGCACTCCTACTCCTAAGCACTATAGGACCCATGACTGGAGTGTCCGTAGCGGCGAACACCCCTCCATACGTAGCATCAGTCGAGATGGATAGCACCGCTTTCTATAGGGTGTATCAAACAATTACAGGTAAAATTTATGTTGGCGATAATGAAACCACCAACCCCGGCGATTTGGATGTGATGGTTACAATAACATATAGTGGTGGGTTGACTGTATCATTCGAGCCAACATATTATTCACGTAGGCAATATTATTTGATCAATCAGCCTCTTACAGCCGGGGTCCCCGCTGGACCGGCAACTCTAACAATCACAGTAACGGATCCTGAGGGTCTATCCAACTCTACAAGTATAGAAATTGTAATTTTAGATCATACCCAGATTGAGGAATTGAGGGCTGAGGTTAAAGACAAGTTTGCCCTTGTAAAGGCAAGTGTTATGCAGTGGACCTCACAAGGATTTAATCTATCAAGTGTTGAGGCAAAGGTTTCCCAGATAGAGGAGCAGATTAAGACGGCGGATACACTGCTTCTCTCAGCTGGCGATGTAGATGGAGCTGTAGCTCTATATGAAGATGCATTAGCAATGATCTCTGATGTAGATTCCTCACTTCAGACGCTCCTTAAGGTGTATTCAGAAACTTTGAAGGCTAAGTCAGAGGCTATGGTGGCGATTGAAACAGCGAAAGCTATAATTTCAAGTTTTGAAGCTCAAGGTTATGATGTAACTCAAGCGAAGAATATGCTGGATCAGGCTGTGGGCAACTTTACAGAAGGGGTTAAGGCTATGGAGATTGAGGGTGCTCCTGGAGCTCAAACCTTCTTCGCCACTGCAAAGGCCTTAGCTGAATACGCTGTAGACTTGGTAAAGTCTATGGTATCAATTGAAGTAGATAATATGAAGATGATGTCTAGTGTATACGAAAAATTGGGGATGGTTAGGGCAGAGGCTGACAAGGCATATTCATATGTGATGTCATTAAACTCTTTAGGTATTGACGTCTCTTCCTCAATCACACTTCTTCAGTATGTCTTCGACTCTCTAGATACTATTGAGAGTCAATTGTCCCCTGAGACCGCCGCATCAGCTATGCAGCTGCTTGACTCTCTCTCAAGCGATATAGATGAAGCTGTATCAATGGCTAATGACGTCGCATCTGAATATGCCAATACATTGCTGACCATTGTTAAGAACTCCTTAAACGACGTCTCAGGAAGATTCATGGCTCCAGATGTTTCGACAGCTAAAGAGCTGCTTAATTATGCTCAGGATAGCATAGATAAGGGTGACTATGTATCTGCAATCAGGTGGCTCAATTTAGCTATGGAGGAGATAAGATATCTCGACCTCAAGGAGAATATCTCATCAAGCACCGTGGTAATGGGTATAGCGATAATTATTGCAACACTAACTGTATTCTTCTTCGCCTTGAGAATGGCTGTACGAAAATCCTAAGTTCTTTTTCTCTTTTCTTTCTTCTTTTTCTATTGTTTATAAAAATTTGAAATTTAACGTCCTTAAGAATATAG
>JALTNJ010000012.1:0-1206 GCA_027000765.1 Nitrososphaeria archaeon
TCTCATATCTATCCGCTCTGCCAATATACCTCTCTCTATTATCTACAGATGTAATGAGGAGAGAGATGAATAATATTCCACGTAAAACCCTCACATATATACTCATATCGGGAGTCCTCGTCAACTTTGGACAGCTATTTAGATACTTGGCACTTAACTTGATAGAGGTTAGTGTTGCCTCACCATTGATATCCACGATCCCTATATTGACCATCATATTCTCATATCTAATAAACAGGGATATCGAGATAATCAACATCAGGAATTTCCTCGCCTCAATAATAATATTCATAGGAATAGTGCTGGTCATCATGGGATCTACTTAAACACCGGCAAAAAATCCAAAATTTAAAATGTGTATATGGGTAATCACTAATATGTAGGGGGGTGAGGCGTTGAAACGCCTCTATCTCATTGGAACTGCGATACTAATATTCTTATTCACAATCACAGTATACATCTATACCTCTATGTATGGCAGGGAATACACCGTGGAAGGGCTTATAGAAGAGATAAAGGAGACTTATCCTAGAATAATCGATGTCTATAGTAATGACGTAAAAAATGGGACGAGGATCAGCTCATTATACACGTGTAGGGATCTAGGTATATCCCCTCATATTGCTTGGAAAAATGTTCCTGACGAAGCTCAATCCCTCCTCCTAATAATGTATGACCCGGATGCTCCGAATGGATACTTCATCCATTGGGTGGTCTATGATATTCCGAGTGAGGCTAGTGAGATGCCGCGGGGAGCTTCTCCTCATGAAATAGGTTCCGCACCCCTACTAGTTGGAAAGGAGGGTTTGAACAGTAGGGGTAAAACAGTGTATTTTGGACCTTGCCCTCCACAGAAAGAGATACATAGATATATTATAATGATTATCGCATTGGACTCATATCCGGATTACGATGGCACACCAACCTCAATCGACTTGCTCGAATATGCATTAGATCATGCTATTGGTTATGGTACCCTGATGTTTTACTATGGCTAGCCCTATTTCTTTGAAAGTTTCTCAAGCGTCCTCTGGAGGGCATATAGTGTTGGGACGACGAACCTCTCTCTGGCAGTGTATCCCATATGGCCTATTCTTATACCATTTATTTTAATCAGCCATGTGGATGAGATTAAGATGCCATACTCCTCCCTAATATTCTTCATAACATCACTGAACTTTATTTCTCTAGGTAGCTCGGCTACAG
>JALTNJ010000012.1:1216-2050 GCA_027000765.1 Nitrososphaeria archaeon
CAGTCACCGTGGGACTGGCACAATCCTCGTCAGGTATTAGTTTTAGACCCATTTTAGCAACTTCCTCTTTCACGAGCTTTGAGATTTTATAATGCCGTTTCTCGACATTTTTAATTCCCTCTTCCAAGACTATATCAGCAGCTTTCTCAAGAGCCATTATCAACGGCGTTGAGAGGGAGATGGGATATGGATGCATAGGCCAGAGATCTATATATTGCCTCCATATTCCAATGTCGAGAACAAATGACTTTGGCTTACGTCTCTTGAGATCGGCATAGTCCCATAACTTTTCACTGACCATAAATGGTACTACTCCATTGATGGCGCCCAACGCCTTCGAGGAATATCCAATGCATAGATCAACGTTCCAATCATCACATTTAAGCTCCAACGCCCCATATGATGAGATAGCGTCGACAAAGAGGAACGTGTCTTCAGGAATTACACTGGATATCTCCTGTATATCCTCTAATACGCCGGTGGAGGTCTCGTTATGCACCACCATAACAGCCTTGGGCTTTACAGCCTTAACGGCATACTCTACTTCCCTTATATCTGCTCTTTCACCGTATCTCTCTGGAGCTATCTGATATGTCTTCGCACCATGTATCTCAGCTATCTCTCTAAACCTATCTATGAAGAAACCCTTGTTGATCACGAGGAAACTATCCCCAGGTTCTAGAACGGTACTAATACCCATCTCGACAACTGCTGTACCTGCACCTGGATATATATGGACCTGCTGTTTAGTGCCAAACAATTTCTCCAGTTTCTTGACTACTCTGAAATATATTTTTACCCGCTCATCACCATAATGTGCCATTATCTTAGACG
>JALTNJ010000013.1 GCA_027000765.1 Nitrososphaeria archaeon
CTCATAAGCTCATTTGCCAATAACTCGATGTTATTCTCAATCTCAACAGCCTTAAGCATCTTTACAAAGGCCTCATACAGCTTCTTAGCCGCACCTTGGACAAGAGGGTCGTAAATAGAGTCGAGGTTTGGAGACTCTTGGATATCCATATGCACCAAGTTAATCCCCATGATCATCGACGTATCTAGACTAAGCTTCACATAATTAACGCCCTTAGCGATCGTATCCAAGTCCTTAAGACCCTTCCTCATCAACGCCTTCACAAATAATCTATAGGCCTCCATAAAGAGGTCCTCGGCCTCTCTCCTGAGCTTGACCATTCCAAGGAGTTTATTGATCTCCCCCGCCAATCGGTCACGCTTCATCTCTAGAATCTCCTTACCCTTCTTAATGAATTTAAGCTGGTCTCTGAGAGCCAGTAGTACACCGGGGCTCGCTGAAACTCCACTTGTGAAACTCATTTTACATACACCCGCTAAGCCTCTGGGTGCTTAGCCTTATAATAATACTTCTCGAGAGTCTCCTCTTTAACCCTGACAAGTTCCTCAGGCGGCAATATCGACAGGACTTCCCATGCAAGGTCTAGTGTCTCATCAATACTCCTATTTTCATACTCACCTTGATTGACGAATTTACGCTCAAACACATCCGCGAACTTCAGGAACAGTCTCTCCCTATCGCTTAGACCCATTTCACCGACTATCCTAGCCAAGTCTCTAGCCTTAAGACCCCTTGAATATGCGTCGTAGAGCTGGTCAGCAACATCCTTATGATCATCCCTAGTCTTATCAGGACCGATTCCGCTTCTCATCAGCCTACTTAGGCTTGGCAATACGTTGATCGGTGGATAGATTCCTCTAGAGTCGAGATCCCTACTCAATATAATCTGTCCTTCTGTAATGTATCCGGTCAAGTCGGGTATCGGGTGACGCTTATCACCAGCAGGCATGGTTAAGATAGGCATCTGAGTCAATGAACCTGGCTTACCCCTCACGATACCTGCCCTCTCATATATAGTTGCTAGGTCACTATACATGTATCCTGGATAACCTCCTCTACCGGGTATCTCCTCCCTAGCCGCACTAACTTCTCTCAGAGCCTCACAGTAGTTGGTCATATCCGTCAGGATAGCCAATACGTGATAACCTAGTTCAAAGGCAAGATACTCCGCTATTGTCAAGGCGATTCTCGGGGTTACAAGCCTCTCAATAGCAGGGTCGTCGGCCAAGTTAAGAATGACCACAGACCTCTCAATCGCTCCAGATAACTTGAATGAATCTATGAAGAAACGGGCCTCGTCGTTCTTAAGGCCCATAGCCGCGAAGACTAGGGCGAACTCTTCCTCTTCACCCAGTACAGTAGCTTGTCTAGCGATCTGTGCAGCCACCCTATTGTGTGGAAGACCGGATTCCGAGAATATTGGTAGCTTCTGACCACGTACAAGCGATAGCATACCATCTATAGCCGAGATACCAGTCTGGATAAAGTTGTTTGGATGAATCCTAGCCTTTGGATTAATCGGCTCACCATTAATATCCCTCTTATCCCTAGATGCAATTGGTCCCATACCATCAATAGGCTCGAAACGCCCGTTAAACATCCTACCTAATACATCGTCTGAAACAGGGATTTCGAATGTAGATCCAGTGAATTTAATGACTGTATCCGTCTGAAGACCAGATTCCTCTCCGAATACCTGGACAATAATATAGTCTTTACTAACCTCCAGAACCCTACCAAGCCTGTCTATGCCATCTGGAGCCCTGACCCTAACAACCTCGTCATAAAGCACGTTTGGAATCGGGTCTAGTACTAGAATAGAGCCTTTAACCTCTCTAATCCCCCTATATATTAATCCGGATATATCCCTTACATCAACACCCATCTAAACCACCTCCTAGATCTCCACCTCAACCCTATATTCCTCAGCTAGTTTCAGCAGCTCCTCCCTAGCCTCCTGAGCCACCTCCAGTATCGCCTCTACACGCCTTGGATCGAACTTCACCCTCTTGATTTTAGCCACTACAGGTAAGTCTATTACACGGTCAATTGGGATACGTTTCTTAATCACCTTCTCAACCATATGGTGGAAGTCTATAATCAGCTTCAGAAGCAATGCTGATTTCTCTGGCTCGGAGAACGTATCTACCTCATCGAAGGCGTTCTGCCTTAGGAATCCCTCCTTCAAGAGCTCTGATGTCAACAGCAGTAGACGCTGGTCGTCTGGCAAGGACTTCTCACCAATGATCCTGGCGATCGACTCTACCTCCGCGGCTGTAGTGAGTATCTCCATCGCCTTATCCCTATATACATTGAAGTCTGACTGGACTGATTTCCACCAGTTAAACAGCTCCTGCCGATACATGCTGAAGCTACCTACAAATCCACCTAGAATCTGGTTGGCATATAGACTATAGCTCTTGAGCCAGTTAATAGCTGGGAAGTGTCTACTATACGCTAGATCAGGATCCAACGCCCAGAATACGCCTGTGAACCTCAGAGTATGGATGGTTACAGGCTCGTTAAAGTCTCCACCCGGTGGTGAAACTGCTCCAACGATAGTTACAGACCCTACTCTCTCCGGCTTACCCAATGCTTTTACCCTACCTGCACGCTCATAGAACTCGGCGATCTTGTCAGGTAGGTATGCCGGGAACCCTCTCTCTACAGGCATCTCACCTAGACGCCCAGAGATCTCACGAATCGCTTCAGCCCATCTACTAGTCGAGTCAGCCATTAGAGACACGTCATAACCCATATCCCTATAGTACTCTGCTATTGTAATACCTATGTATACACTCGCCTCCCTAGCTGATACGGGCATGTTACTTGTATTGGCGATCAAGACGGTACGCTCCATGAGAGGCCTCCCCGTCCTCGGGTCCTTCAACTCGGGGAAGTCTGTAAGCACCTCAGCCATCTCGTTTCCACGCTCTCCACAGCCGATATACACGACTATATCTGCGTCACTCCACTTAGCCAACTGGTGTAGTGTGATTGTCTTACCAGTCCCGAATCCACCTGGAATAGCAGCGGCACCACCCTTCGCCACGGGGAAGAACACGTCAATAACCCTCTGACCTGTGATCAAAGGTGTATCTAAGGAAAGCCTACCATCTGGGGCTATGGGCCTAGCTACACGTACTGGCCATTCCTGCATCATGGTAAGCTCCTTAATAATCCCTTCTTCAGTTTCAATCTTTGCAATTACATCTGTTACAGTATATTCACCTTCAGCAATTTCAAGTAGCTTACCGCTTACATCAGGTGGAACCATTATTTTATGGACAGTATTTACCGTCTCCTGAACCTCTCCAATTATGTCTCCACCCGAGACATATTCACCCTCTTTTACAGTGGGCTTGAACTCCCATTTTTTGTCTCTAGGTAGTGTATATGCCTTGATACCTCTCTTGATAAACGGTCCAGAAGCCTTGATAAGATCCTCCAATGGCCTACCTACACCATCGAAAATATTCTCAAGTAACCCAGGGCCCAGTTCAGCAACCAGCCTCTTACCAGTACCCTTAATAGGGTCACCCGGCTTCAAGCCACTTGTAGGCTCATATACCTGTACGGCAAATGTGTCTTCAATAATTCTAATGACCTCGCCGATCAAACCCTCGGAACCAACCTCTACAACCTCACCGATAGTGATATCTGGGATACCTGTTCCAACTACAAGTGTACCCGCTATACGAATAACTTCTCCCTCTCTCATTCTACATCCCCTCACCAAACAACATATTCAATACATCCGCCGCCAACTCTTCCTTGGCAGCACCTACCCTAGCTTCAAAGCTATTGTTATAGATAATCATCTCATCCATATCCGTGACTATCACGCCACCGATAATCCTAAGCTTCTTATCAGATAGTTTTAGAGAGACGTTTTTCCCCACTAGCTTAGAGACTTTCTTCTCAATTGACTTAAGCTTCTGCTTAAGCATCTTATGATCATCCTCATTAACTGTCACCAATACCTTATCGATATTTAGATGCTTAACTGCATCAGCAATATAGTTTACAAGGACATCCTCATATTCCTTAGACTCCCTAAACTCCCTCAGCTTCTCAATGACCTTCTCAAACACTTCATTAACCAAGTCCCACTTCTTATTATGGATTAGCCTCTTACCCTCTATCCTGGCGATAGCCAACTCGGATCTCTCCTTCTCCCTAAGTGACTTTAAGACCGACTCTCTTCTACTCTCAATAATCTGGGAAGCCTTCTTCTCAGCATCCTCAACAATCTTCTTAGCCTCCACCTCAGCCTCAGCCAATATTTCCTTTATCTTCTTCTCCGCCTCCTCTAAAATCTCCTTCCTAAGCTCCTCAATACCCATTTCACTCCACCCCCAAGATCCATCTCAACACATAGTCCACGGCTTTATCCACGTTTTCAGATCCCTTTTTGTATATTTTCTCAGCCTCAGCCTCATATTCCCTAAAGACCTTCTTCTTCTCCTCCTGAATCTTCTTTTTATACTCCTCCTCGATATCACTGAACTCCTTGGCCTCAGCCTCTTTAATGATCTCCTGCGCCTTCTTCTTAGCCTCGTTGACGAGTTTCTCAGCCTTCAGCCTAGCCTCTTTAATCTTCTCCTCAGCCTCACGCTCAATCTCCAAAAGCTTGTTAATCTCCATACTCATAACACATCATCTCCCCAACTCTAATCTAACACCTACAGCCTGACTAATCAAATTATATATGTCCTCTGTCCTCTTACCTACAGAGCCCTCTAAACCAGGGACGACAGCCAACACAGGCTTGTCCCTCCCCTCCCTCCTAAACTTAAAATGCCTTCCAGTCAGCTTTATATATAGAGACTCTGGGATGATAAGCAGGTCGATATCCTCATTATCTAGGAGATCTCCAATCTTCTTCTCTGCCTCAATCTCATCGTAGACTACGTACGACTCTACACCGATCAGTCTGAATGCGAGGGAGAGGTACTCATCGCCTACGAAGACTACTGAACCCAATATCCCCACCCAAAACCTAACATTATTATTAAATACTCAATAAATCTTGATATACATAAATCTATGTCTATAATATGACAATATTTAGACCACTTTTGCAAAGCCTTTTATCCCTAACCATATTGTAAATAATATTTTGGGTTGTAAAATGCAGTGGAATATATCTAGAAACCTCTTTAAATTATTCCGTCCAATAGGGTTAATACTAATACTAATAGCCTCAGCATTATTCATAGGCCACTTCATCCTCTGGGTTAGTGATGGTGGAAGCTATCCACTTGGAGAGAATATGGTGAATTATGAGCTTAATATAATCCCTGGAATCATTATGATGAAGCCCATAACATTCTCCATCGTAATAGGTACAATGGGTTATCTCCTTGTCCTAGAGTCCATTGAAAACCCTTATAAAGTCGTCTCTGAGGAGACTATGAAGATAATAGAGGTGATCTCGATATTCTTCCTATTCATATCACTATATGAAATACTATTCAACTTCATGTATTGGGGAGCCGCTATAGCAACCCTATTAGATGGGGGAGCAGCTGTTAATGTAGACTTGATAGCGAGTAAGTTTCAATACTCAAAATATTCATGGAACCTAGTATTTGCTACAAAACTATTCTTCATGATATTTTTCTTCTCGATACTCACACTAGTATTTATAAATAGATGGAGAAACGCTAGTCAAATAGTTTAAGTAAAACGGTGAAGACCGCTAATAATATCCCTATAACTAGGGAGATCATTATAGATACTTGGTTCATGAAGACGGTTGAAGATAGGACGTCGTTAACCATAAATGAATATAGTATGATTAAGCCCACCGAACTTCCTAATATAACTGGCTTTACTATTGTCTTAAGCTCAGCTCTATAGAACTCCAGCGCCTCTGCAATCACCAGCAGAAGCCCTGTAACAAGCAGTAGATTAAATGGCTTGGGATATAATCCTAGTAGGAGAGCATACAATCCAGCTGCGAGGCCTATGCCTTTCCCGACCCTGCCTAAAGCCCCAAACTTACCAACTATATTTTTTACGCTCACTTTACCACACCAGCCATGTGCCATAGAGATATATCTAGGAGACTTTTATTACAACTAAACAATTTAAAGGTTAATAGTTAATATATAAAGGAAACTAAATTTAGAATTTGATATGCTGCCCTCAGAACTCAACTGCTCATTCTATGGATTTAACCATCCCCTAGAAGAGGCTGAGCTACTGATCCTCGGGATACCCTATTATGAAAAGGCGTATGGAGGGAAACCGAGTATCCCACCCACTAGTTTCCTGAGAATATTATCTCGTTATGTTGAGGACAATTATGTCGATGGTGACGGATACTATAGTAGTCTGAAGATAAGGGATATAGGTGACCTCCAATCGTCTGACGAAGAGGATATTGAGTTGGATATCGCTTCTATAACAAGGTTTATAGAGAAAACTAAGAAGAAGCTCTTGATGATAGGGGGCTCACACATGTATACGTATTATATGGTTAAGAGCCTTAGACCTCATATAATGATCGTCTTTGACGCCCATCTCGATCTAAAGAGAAGGCTTATGGGGCATGAGTTTAACCATGCAACTTATCTCAGGAGGATAATTGAGGAGAAACATGTGGATAAAATCCTTGTGATAGGATCGCGGGCATATGAAGAGGAAGAAGTGGATTACGGCTTCGATAAAAAGATATTTAGAATTAATGAACTAAGTGGGGTACGTGAATGGATTATGGAGCTGGATACCGAGGATAGTAAGGTGTATATATCTATAGACCTCGATCACCTTGACCCAAGTCACATGCCCCACGTAACCAATCCAGAGCCCCTAGGCCTACATCCATGGGAGACATTTAAAATACTCTCTTATATACGGGAAACCAGCTTAGAGGTCATTGGGGGAGATGTAGTCGAGTATTCCCCCTATACCCTTGAGGTGTATCCGGGGGTATTGGCGTCAAGAATATGTCTTGAGCTAGCTAGGACTATACTGAAGACATAAAGTCTTAGAATAAAGATATATTCCAAATAAAGGTTATTGTGTTATATAGTAGTGGAGGAAATGAGAAGTCTAGATACTTGGATCAATAACAAACGGCCTCGTGAAACTCCTGTTAAGAAGATAGAGGATAATGATAATAGGAAGGAGAGAATGGGTACTCCTCCCCATATAAGTAGGAGGGAGAGAAAGGAGAATAAAATACCCATCAGAAATATCGAGTATGTTATCGAGAATAGGGATAATGGGGAGGTGGAGCCTGGAGGGATATACATCTTATTATCTGCAGACTATGATCCCCAGAATGAGAAGGTATATCTAAAGTTCTATGATATTAAGAGAGAAAGGATTGTGCTATGGTATGATGTAACCGGTCACAGGCCATATGCATATAGTAAGGAGGACCCAGAGACTCTTAGAAACCATCCTGAGATAATCAAACTCGCTGAGAAGATAATTGACTTGAAGAGGGAGAAGAAGCATGACACGATAAATGACGTGGAAATAGAGGTAACGAAGATAATTGTAAAGGATCCGCTGGTGATAGGGGGTACAAGGAGCTCTCTTAGGGAGAAGATTACTCTCTGGGAAGCCGATATAAAATACTACGCGAATTACATATTCGACATGGGCTTTCAAGTCGGGGGATACTATACTTTAGATAGTCCCGAATCGATTCCCAAGCCCCTAGATATCGAGGATCCCCCTGAGATAAAGAAGTATATTGAGAAAATAGATGATCCCGAGATAAAGCGATGGATAAAGATACTTTCTATGGATATACCTAATTATAAGCGGGTTGCCCTCGACATAGAGGTGTATAATCCTCCGGGGATAATGCCTCAGGTGGAGGACCCCAAGTACCCTATCTTCATGGCATCGTTAAGAGGCTCTGATGGACTTAAAAAGGTAATAGTTCATGATCTGAGAAACGAGATCAAGACAGATAAATTAAGGCATGACGACTTCGAGATTGAGATCGTTAAAAGCGAGGAAGAGCTTATAAAGAGGATCTTGGAGATAATACAGGAATATCCCATTGTGATAACATTCAATGGAGATAAATTTGATCTTCCATATATAAGGAAGAGGGGAGAGCTACTTGGGATACCCAATATATCAGCCTTAATTAAACTAGGTAGAAACGATGCTAGAGTCTCGTGGGGGATACACATCGATCTATATGAGTTGTTTAAGAATGTCTCTATAAAGACATATGCATTCTCAAACGCATACGACATAGTCTCACTCGACACAGTTGCACGTGCATTGCTGGGTAAGGGTAAGGTGTCTATGGACAAGACATTTCAAGAGGCGACTATGGAGGAGATACTAAAGTATTCATATGTAGA
>JALTNJ010000014.1 GCA_027000765.1 Nitrososphaeria archaeon
GCATAGTCTAATAGGAGTATTATCGCCTCCGTCCCCAGGCCTTTATCCCAAAGATTTTTTTCTCCTATGAAAATCCCTAAAACACCATTGTTATTTTCTTTATCAACTGTAAGGGATACTACCCCAATGATGTTTTTATTTGTGTTGCTAAGTATTGCAAAGGTAGGGTTTTCAGTGTCCATTAAAGTTTTATTGAGCCATTCCTTCTCAGCCTCCTTAGAAAACAGTCTCCTATATACAGTTAGGTATTGAGATATCTCCTTATCATTGATCCATAACCAAAGCTTATCCAGATCCTCTTGGACCAATGGAGACAGGGATATATTTTCACCAGAGATTATTATAGGCCTTTCCAATCTTCTACACCATAAAATATATTTATGGTAAAAGATGTATAAGTTCAATCCAGCTATTGAAGTCTTTTAACGAAATTTAATTAAATCATAAAGTAAATGAATGTGTTCCTTCTTTAACAAAAATTTGAAAAAAACTATTATAGAGAATATTTACTTTATAACTTAATTGTAAAAACATTTAAGAGGTGCAATTTATGGGGGAGTCTTATCCTAAACCAGATCCTGCTACTGCAGTAGCATATATTGTCGTGGCATCAGCTGTTACCGGTGTTGGATTCCTATTGACTGCGCCTATACCGTTGATACCGGGAGCAATTCACTGGAGAGTCTTAGCGTTTCTTCCATGTATCTTCGGGGTATTGTTTGGTCCGATTGTGGGGTTCTTAGCAGGTGCAATAGGTAATACATTGTGGGCCTTGATGGGAGGATACTTTAACCCAGCTACACCTATTTTTGATCTAGTGGGAGTTGGCCTAACTGGTCTAATACCAGGACTGTTTGCAAAGCCAGAAGATGTATTAAGTACTAAGGGACTGATCAAGGTAACCTTAGTGTCCCTTGTTTCGGGGATTATAATGGTGCCTATTGTAGCCGTTGGATTCGACTGGGTCGGTGTAGCTCCTTTTGGCCCTGCAGTCGTCTTTCTAGCCTTAAGTGATTTGCCGCCAATACTAATAGGAACACCTATTGTGTTGAGTGCAGTTACTCCAGCGTTGATAAAAAGAGGACTATTGAAATGGAGGCTTTAGACAGAGTTCACGTTGAGAACTTCTCATTTAGATATGAGGATGACTGGGTCTTCCAAAACATTTCTTTCTCCCTTTTTAAGGGAGAGGTTGTTGCTGTTGTAGGGCCTAGTGGCTCAGGAAAAACAACACTCTCATACTGCCTTACCGGAATAATTCCACATCGTATACGGGGAGAGAGGAGAGGAGTGGTTAAGCTTGGTGAAAATGATATATCGAAGGTATCGTTTCAGGAGATCGTTAGAAGGATAAATATTGTAATGCAGAATTATGAGATGCAAATATTTGGTTTGACAGTAGAGGAGGATATTGTCTTTGCACTTGAAAACTTGGGTTTAGACCAGCATGAAATAGATGCGAGAATGAATTGGATACTCAGGGAATTTGATTTAGAACGTTATAGAGAGTATTTGGTATCAAGTTTATCGGGGGGATTTAGACAGAGGCTTAGTATAGCATCAACAATAGTTTTGGAACCCGATTTCTTGGTTATGGATGACCCGATGGCTAATTTGGATTGGAGAGGGATTCTAAATCTGAAGAAAATAATACTAAGGTTAAAGAGTCGTGGAACCGGCATTTTACTTACCTCTAGGCGTTTGAAGGGACTGGAGGATGTGATCGATAAGGTTATAAGACTTGGAAAGAGTCATTCCGAAGAAACTATTATTAGAAGAGACCTAGGAGCAATGGGGAATAGGAGTGTTCAGTTAACTGAAAACGACAGTAAAATTATAAGTGTAAGGGGAGTTTGGTTCAAGTATCATGAAGAAGATGTTCTAAAGGATATAAATCTGACTGTCAATCGAGGGGAAGTCTTGGCTCTGATGGGGGCAAATGGCTCTGGTAAAACTACGCTTGCAAAG
Source organism: Nitrososphaeria archaeon (assembly GCA_027000765.1). GTDB lineage: Archaea > Thermoproteota > Nitrososphaeria > Geothermarchaeales > JDFR-13 > Geothermarchaeum. Next base: position 1,969 of record JALTNJ010000014.1, read on the forward strand.
CACCTAAATGGGTTGTTAAAACCTACAAAGGGTGTTGTGAAGGTATCGGGGTTGGATACCAGGAAATATAGTG
>JALTNJ010000015.1 GCA_027000765.1 Nitrososphaeria archaeon
ATGTTGTAACTAAGATATCCAATGTCTTACTTATAGTCTCTAGATCTGTTCCAGTTACATCGATAAAGATATCTCTCACTCCAGGAGCAAGAGACGTGTAAATACCATTAATAATGGGTGGAAAAGAGAGTACAATACCCTCTTTATCAATAATAATCGGGTACCTATCTTTACCTGACAATATATGTCCATATTCCCTTCCCTTTGGATGATGCTCTAGAATCTCCTTAATGGTAACTTCTTCTTCAAATTCCAAAGGAATAAAACTAAACCCACTATCTACTGTTTTATAAGTAACTGGAAACTTAACAGCATCAAGATTATGAAGGCCTATAGCAACTTTCCTCCGCTTCCTACCTATCCCATTATGTAGGTCCTCCTGAAACTCTATTATCTCGCTTAGTTTTTCTTCATCTAGATCCAGGCCCTTTACAACAGCGCCTACAATATATGGTCTTACTTCAGCTACACTTGGATCCACATATACCCTATATTGTCCCTTCTTAACACTATATCTAATTAAGCCTGTTTCCTCCCCTCTAATTCCCTTATAGTATCTGGCTATCCCTACCGGCGTACCGAAATCCGGCCTGTTGGGATTATATTCTATCTTCACAAAATCTTCTCCAATTTCTTCAATATCCAGTCCAAGCCAAGGAAGATACTCCCCCATCTCCTTAACACTAATTTTCCTACCTAAGATCTCTTCAAATCTCCTTTGATATATCGTAACCACCGGCATTCTCATCAACCCAATTACATTCTAATTCCTTCTTCAAACCAATTAGGCACGTAATAGTCTTCCTACACTTTAAGCTGGATGTTCCTAAGCCAATTCAGATTATTGTTATAGATTGTCCTAATATCATCGATATCGTACCTTATCATCAGCAATCGTTCAACACCCAGTCCCCATGCTAACACAGGCCATTTAACTCCCAAAGGAATCGTCACCTCTGGCCTAAATATACCTGCTCCACCAAGCTCCAGCCACTTACCCCATTTCTTCACATATATAGACGGCTGTATAGATGGTTCGGTATATGGGAAATAGCTAGGCCAGAACCTAACATCCTTAAAACCTAGCTTTGAATAAAACTCCTTTATTATCCCCATTAGCTCCCTCAAATTAGCTTTCTTATTTATTATAATCCCATCTATCTGCATGAACTCAGCAAGATGTTTGTAGTCCACTGTCTCGTTCCTAAAAACTCGTCCTATTGAAAATATCTTTGCAGGCTTCTCTCCAATCTCATATACCTTGCTAATAGATACAGAAGTAGTATGTGTCCTAAGAACAAGTCTCTTTGCTTCTTCAATGCTCCATTTACCACCCCATCCAACAGACCCTGTTCTCCATCCATTTTCATGTGTCTTCCTCACTCTATCTATGATCTCCTTAGGATATTCTATTTCCCCATATTCGGGCTTTAAGAGATAAAATGTGTCCTGCATATCTCTAGCCGGATGGTCCTGGGGTTGGAACAGCATATCAAAGTTTATAAAAGCTACTTCCACTAAAGGTCCATGAGCCTCCTCAAATCCCATGCTCACAAATACTTCTCTAATCTCCCTAATCAATTCTCTAAGCGGGTGTATTCTTCCAGGATATATTCTAAAAAATTCCTCGTTTAAATCATACTTCTTAAAAACTACATCATCCCATTTCTTTCCCAAGATTATATCCGGTGTCAACCGAGTTACAACTGGTTTAACAATCTCCTCTTCCAGTAAGACTCTGGTTTTTTCTGTAGGCAATATATATTCAATGGTCCTCTCCTCAATATCAATAAACTTCGGCCTGGAAACCAACTTATTAAGAATCTCTAATTCATCATCAGAGAAGTCTTCTATCTTTCTTTCTCTATCCTGAATCAATTTATGTATAAACTTCTCTATCTCCAACATATCCTTCGGTACAGAATCAACACTAACTTTTATAATTCTCTCTCCATCTATCTTCTCAATCTTTATATGTCCTGAGGTAACTAACTTACCTATACCTGCTTGAACATCTTCTTTAGATAAACCTGCTTCACTAAACAGTTTTTTTAGAGTCACCTTCTTCTTTTCAAGCAAGTATTTCAATATTTTAATCTCTGGTAACGTCCTTAATTCAAGTAGCTTAGGACCTGGTTTAATTATCTTCCATGTTTTTCTCTCTACCTTCACAGCCCCGTCTTTTCTTAGGGTCTCCGCAACACCTCTGACGAAATCTTCCTTTACCTTAAGTTTCCTGGAGATTTCCTTGACAGATATTCTTTTGCTCGAAGCCACCGTCTTCAGTAATTTTTTGAGAATATTGTATTCAGTCATTATTTCAGCCTTTTCTAGTTATTGATTTAATAACCAGCCTTTTTATTTCCTAAGCTAATAAATTAGATAGTTTATTATTAAGAATATTTATTTATTTAAAGAATGGTGTTGTGTTACTATGGAGGACTTTGAGGTAACTCCGTGGAAGGCTTCCGGCGATATAAACTATGAGAAACTAATCAAAAAATTCGGTGTCTCTCCGATTACAGACAGTATGAAGCAATTAATTAAGGATGTATTTGGAGAAATTCCTCTTGAAGTCCGTAGAGGCATCTTCTTTTCACATAGAGACCTAGATAAAGTCCTCAAGGATTTTAAAGAGGGAAGAAAGCCATATCTATATACTGGAAGAGGCCCCTCCGGGCCAATGCATATTGGACATGCACTACCACTGATTTTTACACGTAAGCTTCAAGAAAAGTTCGATACCTTTGTACTACTACAGTTTACATCAGATGAGAAGTTCCTCTATAACCCAGAACTGGGGCCGGAACAGGTTTATAATTACACATTTGATAATATCAGGGATGTTCTAGCCCTCGGCTTCGACCCGGATAAGACCTATGTTATAGAAGATTTTAGGCATATAAAATACTTATATCAAATCGCTGTGTCCGTAGCGAAGAGAATAACATATTCCATTGTACGAGCTGTATTTGGATTTACAAATGAGACAAATATAGGGATGCTCTTCTTCGCATCTATACAGGCTGCACCTGCTTTCCTCGGGTATTTTATGGATGATGTATATAACTGTCTAATACCCGCGGCTATAGACCAAGATCCATATTGGAGAGTGGCTCGGGACGTCGCGGTGAAAATAAAGCTACCCAAACCAACTCAGATACATGGAAAGCTCTTACCAGGCTTGAAGAAAGACGTTAAAATGTCTTCATCTGTACCTGAAAGCGCTATCTATCTATCAGATGATCGGAAAAGGGTAAAGAAGAAGCTCATGAATGCATTTACTGGGGGCCAACCCACAGTCGAACTCCAACGGAAAAAAGGCGGTAACCCATCTATTTGTGTTGTCTTCGACTACTATAAATTCCTGTTTGAAGAAGATGATAAAGCACTTAAGGAACGCTACGAACGCTGTAGAGCTGGGGAATTGTTGTGTGGAGAATGTAAGATGGATCTCGTCGATCGTGTTTCCCGCTTTTTAGAGAATCATCAAAAGACTAAAGCAAGTATTAAAGACAAGGATATAGAACGCGTCATGATAGACAACAAAATAGATCTCCATAGCTTAGTAAATGAGTTCAAAATGTTAAGATGAAGGTCTTCCCCATGCATCAACAATATCCTTCTTTATAGAAGTAGATGATATCTTTTCTCCCGTGGCTGTCTCAACCAAGTCAATTACGTGTATAACCATTGGAGGCATCCCCTTCTTCATTCTTAGTTGATTTATTTTTAATGCACCGTCATAAGTCTCAGTACTTACTACTATTACATGAAGTTCTTTTTCGGTAAGTGTAGGTCCATATGGGTCGTTAATCTCTACTATTTTGTATGGTTTCTTCCAGCCACTTGCAGATATAAGAGTCTCAAGTCTCTTCTTTCTCTCTTCATATGGAAGAACCTTCCTACCTCTAGTGTCTCTAGCGAATTTATCGCTTGTAAGTCCAATTACTACTAGGTCACCGATTTTAAATGCCTCTGAAATAAGTTTTATATGCCCTGCGTGGAGTTCTTCGAACGTTCCGCCTATTACAACAGTAATTTTGTTTCTCATCAACCTTCTCCAAACACATATTTTACTTTACGGTATTGTTTAAAGTTTTTTGAGTTGGAGCCATTAATATTTTTAACCATGAATCCTTTGAGTGAAGAAATACTGGAAAAATATATCGAGGCAGGTAAAATAGCAAAATCCGCATTAAAATATGCTGTTGAATATGTAAGCCCCAAAAGAAAGATAAATTTATTTGAATTATGTGAAGCAATTGAAGGCTATATAAGATCCAAAGGTGCGTCACTGGCTTTTCCATGTAATCTAAGTTTTAACGAGATTGCAGCACATTATTCACCTACTGAACCACATGATGAACTAGTGTTTGACAATGGCTTACTTAAAATAGATGTTGGTGCAATGGTCGATGGATATATAGCTGACACAGCGGTAACAATAGCAAGAGGATACGAGTATGAGAAACTGGCGGTGATAAATAAACAGATATTGAATGAAGTTCTGACAATGTTCAAACCAGGCGTTTCACTTGGTAGTATAGGCAAGTATGTGGAGGATCGTGCCAAAAAATCTGGTTATAAGCCAATTTCAAATCTATCTGGGCATCTTGTTGGCAACTATACTCTCCATGGAGGTAAAAGTGTACCAAATGTTGGACAATTCTTTTCCCCTAAAATCGAAGCATGGGAAGTATATGCTGTAGAACCCTTCCTCACCTTTGGAGATGCGTCTGGAGAAGTAATGAATTCAAGTGTAATTCAGATATACTCTCTTACAAAGATGAAGAAGATAAAGGATAAATCACTCAACCACGTCAAAGATACAATATATAAAAAATTCAGGTTTCTACCGTTCTCTCCACGGTGGTTAGTTGACGAGTTTGGTGAAGATGCATATTCACTTGTTGGGCATTTATTTAAAATGAGGTATCTAAGGGGGTATCCTGCTTTAATTGAAAGGACAAGAAGATTTGTTTCGCAGTTCGAACATACAATAATAGTTACTGATGGGGATCCAATTATAATAACCAATTAGGAGCGTTCAAATAAGGATAGAGAGTTTTATAGGATTCTCTTCTTTTCCTTCTTCTCTTCTAAGGCATATATTAAATTGATCTTCATCTTACCACCGCATCTCTTACAAGTCTCTTCTGTCTCTCTCGCTATGTAGTCTCCTTCCTTGAAGTCTCTAATCTCCTTGAATCCACATTCTATACATATGAGCTCGGTTTTTATAATTGGTTTTTTAACCATCATCCTCTTGCTTTTCTGTGATCTACTTGTGAATGTAAATATAAAGACGAAGAGAATCATCAGGGCTATAAGCAAATAATCTATTACGGCATTATCTCCTAATTGTAACATTAATCCAATCATTTAAGGTACCCCCACTGTATTACCTATCCCTGCTAATATGATCTTGTCACCCTCTCCAGTCTCTTCCTCAATTACTCTCTCGATTCGTTTAATCACATCTTCATAGGTCTCTGCAATCTCCTTTTTTATTATAGATATTGCCTCAGCAAGAGACATCTTAATTATGATAGCGTAGAGCGGCACTTCAAACTTTGTAACGACTTCCTCAATTTTGAATTTCTCCACTCCTATTCCCCCAATAGCTGCACCCACTCCTTCAGCAACACTCCCTGTCTTCTCTCCTTCCAGCTTCAATGCTGCGTCAATCATGATCACGAGCTTTATAGAATTCTTATTTTTCTCTAGTATCTTCTTTATCGCTTCACCTGGTTTCCCAACGTTTCCACCAGGCCCACTAGCCTTGACAACATAAATTTTACGTTTTAGATGCTCTAGTTCATAAACATCTGTATCCTTTACAAATTCCTTATGATGCTTCTTTACCTTCTTCCCCTCAAGAAATTTAGATACAACTAGGGGACCAACACTGTCGCCTACAGGAGCACCTTCTTTAAACGCATATACTGCTTGGAGATATGCCTTTGCAAAACTAAAAATGAGTGGCGCCTGCATCTGTAGCTGTACGGCAATATAAAAATTCCCTGTCTTCTTGGCTAGTAGGTAAAAATGGAGTGCTATCTTGTATAACATATCAAGAGCCATAGTAGCTTCTACCATATTAGATAACGTCTTTAGACTAGCCTCATCTATGTCCGGGTTATTCAACATTCTCTTTACATCATTGAGAAACCTATTTTCCCGAGTATCCATTATATGCTCCATTTTCTGAACTATCCCAGCAGGATCCATAGATTCTGGAAATATGACAAAACTGTTTAAAACCCTCTCAAATATATCCTTCAATACCTCCTCTTTCTTTGCATATTTCTTTAATTTACTATAGGTCTCGTTCCTAGCATTTATACGCATCCTATCTAACTGCCCTATCATATTACCAAGTTCCATTAGTGTTAGCTGAAGTTGTATACGCTGGCCAAAGAATATCAAAACAAAGAATAGTAGGATATATATAGTCTGGATAATTATCCCCATCGAGTCATTTGGTAACTGAAATATCATCTCATCTAATCCCTTCCAATTCAATTTATAGTCCAACTCTACTTTCTGCTGAAAGTGATGATTAAAGTGGTGACCGGCACCGGGGGTTCACAGGGGCTCTCGCACCCTGCTAGTCCCCGGCGTGGTTGGGCTTAACTTCAGAGTTCGGAATGGGTTCTGGTGTACCCCCAACCCTATGGCCGGTCACCATTATATATTCACATACAGAGCCTATTTATATATATTAATTTAGGTTTAGACTCCTGAATTATTAACTTTAATTATGGTTTAACACGTAGTTTATTTATTGTGTTATGGAGCCGAAGAAAACTCCTAATACTGTTGCAAAACTAAATAGAATACTATCAAAAGTAAGGCGTAGAAGAGTCACTACTATTGATGTTGTCTTAGACCTAATAGATGAGTTTGGGCATGTGGCTATCCAAGCACTAGATGCACTAGAAGAGGGTAGAGCTTATAGAATACGTTTTGGAAGAGCATACAACGTTAGTTTCTTCGTGGGAAACAGGGATTATTATATTATCTTACCAGAGACTGGATACTGTGGATGTATCTCTAAATATGCGGTGGGGGCGGTGGAGAGGAGTTTATGCTATCATTTTATCGCGTTTAAACTAATGGAATCTCTAGGAATTGTGAAGGAACTTTCATTTGAGAAAAGAGACTTTAGATGGGTGATTGATGAGCTTAAATATAAGAAGATTGATATGGATATATAGTTTCGAGTTGGAGGGTGATAGCGGATGAACTTAGCTGGTTTATATGATTACATTTCTCTGTCTCTGTCCATATTATCAGGAGTAGTCATAACTCTCTCGATATACTACTTATACTTAAGATCTAAGGAAAAAGCATCGAAATAGCCTCCATATTGGAATTACTAAATCTTCTCAATTGTACTATATGCCCGTAGTTTCAAAGTCGGTATTCCTGACGGATTTAATAAGGATGCCATGTCAACCATCGCGCCCAGGATTCGGATACTGTCTCCTTCTTCTAACTTTTCATCTATATAATCATCAAGCCTGCCCCTAAATGTTATTCTAATAGGGTCTCCATCGAAGTCCTCTATTATAAATGCAGAGGGAGGCTTATATTCAATATCTAGATCTAAATCATAGCTTGCCTCCAAGAACTCCACTATCTTTCCCTCTACATTAACTATCTTATCCATGGTGGTTATGGTCTTAGCCTTTCTAAATGGAATAGAATATATAGGCAATATATGGGGCATATCCCTCGGATTTATCTCTATTCTAGAGCTATCGTCAGCAAATAGATAATTAACTCCTCCTCTTATCGAGGCCCTAAATCTCTCTATTGATAACACATCCTGTACCCTTATTATATCCCCAAATCTAGAAGCCTCTCCAATAAGGGTAAGGGACGCGTCCCCCGTATTGTCAATAACATACATCGTGATGCTTTCTCTCCCGAGCCTTGGGTTTATTCTCTTCTTACCTTTTGCGAGGACTCTGATATATAACTTATTGAGGTTATATCCCGGAGATATGCTTGAGATCGTTACTGTTGACATCCTGACATTTATCTGGGCACCTGGGTATAGCTTTATATGAGAATTACGGGATATGTGTATCTCTACCTCATTAAATTTATTGAGTTTGACTCTACCATTAAAAATTATGATCTTGTCTCCCTCCTTAATCCAGCTATACTCATCAACTGCTTCTCTCCATAAAACGACTCTAAAACTTTTATCCTCAGATCCTATTATAAATGAGCCTATCTTAACTAGATCCTCGCCTATCTTAACTTCACGTATTTTATCTAGAGACAGTACAACGCCATATACAT
>JALTNJ010000016.1 GCA_027000765.1 Nitrososphaeria archaeon
GGCTAGGTTCCCACTGTAGCCCCATCAGCCTCCTCCTAATATCCATTAGAAAATCTTTGTCATCCCTCAGCTTCTTCAATAGACTCTCGGCCACCCTATATGCATGTGGAGTTAGGAATCCCTCGTCGTTCAGTGTAAAAGCCTCCTCCTCAATACCTATATAGAACTCGTAGTGGTCAAGTAGTTTAATAGACATCTTAAGCCACCTCCGTGATAAACTTTGAAATAGCCTTTACGAGTTTCCCCCTCATCTTCTTCCTAGCTGAGTAGCTTATCTCCAGCTGTAGAGCTTCATTCCTGCGTGGCAGTGAATGATACCTTATTATGTCTCCTCCAGAGAGTCTGATGTCTTCATACTTGTATGTGATTCCATGTTCATCAAGTATCTTAATAAGTTTCTTTAGTGTTCTATTGGAGGCTGTCATTCCATTAGCCCATCCGATCTCGATATCAACATCGTCTTCCTCCTTTCCATGGAGATCAATTAATATCTTTATATTCTCTTCTCTAATGACCTTACTTATCATCCTCCTATAGGGGGTAAGCCTAGAATAGTCCCTATTATAGTCTACATAGACTCTCGATATCGTACTATATATTAGATGACAATGTGTCTTGGACGCTATCTCTCTACCGAGTGGAAGCGTCCCCTTGTCATGTAGGGGAGGCTTTGCATGTGGTATACTTATTAGACAAGGTCTTGAACCCGGTATGTATCTATAGCCTTTAACAAGCTTCTCAATTGGATATGTAAATAGCATATTTGGAGGCTTTGTAGATACGACTTTCCCACCCGCACCAGTTGAAATGGCTTCGCTTATCTCCATAATACCCTTCTCAATAGAGCTACTAAGCTCCCGGATATACTCTAGGATCTCCTCCTCCTTCGGGATATCATCTAATAGATATGGTCCTATGGGGAAATACCTATGAACTACATTCTCCTCATGTGGAATGCTGCTGATTATCTTAATCTCTTCCTTAATCCTCCTATATAGGTTATTCAAATCCTCAGGATCCCTTTTTCTAACAAGTATCTCCTCAAACTGGTTTAGCAAGGCATATAGCCTAATCGCTTGGATAACCGGCTTTATATCTATATCGCTTTTCTCGGGATAATGTATAAAACTCATCGCTACTCACCCCTAATAATATATAATATCAATATCCAATTGTATAGGGAGAGTCCAGTGGTCGGAGCCCAGGGATTTATAGGAATAAACCCGTATCTAATAATACCACATAATAAATATATTTTTTTACTTAGAGGAGTTCTTCAAAACCATATACATATAGGTTAGTATGTTACATGCAGCTGTAGACGCATGATGATCATAAGGCGATATACTTATCTTTGAATCGGCGTATGACGCTATATCTTTCCTAAACTCACCTTCTTGGAAAGCCCCTATTACAATTGTCTCTCCAAGGATATCTGTAGCCTTCTGCATGTCTATAGGCTCGCCATCTACTGAGAGTAGATATACCTTCCTACCTTCCTCTACAAGCACCTCCTCAAGGTTCTTGTCAATAATCTTCATTAGAATAGGTTCCTTCTCAGGAGGCACCCTCCCTTTCCTAAGTAGTTGGATTACCAGTCCCTCGAATCTATAGTAGTCTAGGGGTATCCTCATAGATGGGTTTATCCATATCACCTTGTCACCCAATGTATGTACATATATGTCTAGGAGGCCTTCTTTGCAGAGGGGACTGTCCAACGTCATTATCAGCAGTCTATGGACGATGTCAGGCCTTCCCCTCTTAACAGTAGGTATCCCATGGTCCTTCATAGCAGTGTAGTGGATGGGAATATATAGTAGGATTTTACTGGGATGCCTCTTTCTTCTCTTAGAGTCGGATTCCACCGAGGGATGCCTCCAAAGCCTCTCTGGAACGGGTTCTAGAGAGGCCTCTACAAAAACGATTCTAGTCTTTTTCATCTTAGACACTATATAATTTATTTATTGTATGGATTGGTTATTGAATTTGAATACTTGTTTAGATGGGATAGCCCCTGTAATGTGGTGTCTTTATTGAGGAAGCCCCGTGTATCTAGGCGTATGGTGGTGGCTGAGATCATCCGTTTGATGAACCTAGCTCTAAACCCAGGTACACCCGTTAAATTCGCCGATAGATACGTGTATCTAGCTAGGAGGTTCTCCATGAAGTATAAGGTGCCTATCCCCCGTAAGTATAGGATCTTCATATGCAAGGGCTGTAAACGTGTTTTGAAGCCTGGTGCCACGGCTGTTTTTAGGGTGAGGACCCGGCCTAAGAAGCATCTCTATGTAAAATGCCTTAGATGTGGGCATGTCTACAGAAGAATTTATGAATAGAGTCTTGGTAATTATTATTGTTGGTTATAGCGATGTATGAGGACGTCATTATTCTTAGTGTATCAAGTATAGTGTCGCTGATAATCATATTGTACTCTGCAATGAGTATGAACCGTGAGTTGAAAGGCCTTCTAACCCCCTCCATATCAACTAGGCCTGTTGTATCTGAGGGAGTGGATTATATTACTAGGAAGAAGGAGCTTGAGTACCTAAAGGAGATCCTGCAGAACACCATAGCCAGGGTATATAAGGAGTATGAGGAGGGCAGGATATCTGAGGAGGAGCGTGACATACTGATATCAAAGTTTAGGAGTAGGCTTCTTGATGTGGATAAGGAGCTTAGTGAAGTCTCCCTATATGCTGAGCTCGAGTCCCTCGAGAAGGAGTATAAAAAGCTTATGGAGGACTATGAGAAGCGTAAGAAGGAGCTGGAGGAGAAGATACAGCGGATTAAGAGCAGGATTCAGGTAAGGGAGGCTAAGGAGGAGAAGCAGGTGGAGGAGAAGAAGGAGGCTAAGGAGGAGAAGCCTAGGGCTACGAGGACTAGATCCACAAGGGAAACTGATTTATCTGCGCTTATGGAGGAGCTATCCGAGATGATGAAGAAGCTGGAGGAGGGAGAGGAATAGGTAGATGGCTGAAAGTTTCCTAATGGAGCTGGTCTCACAATATGGATATCTCGGCGTCTTCCTGATAAGCCTAATTAGCAACGGTACCTTCATATTCCCAGTTCCATACCTCATCGTAATATATTATATCGGTGCCACGGGGGCGATGGATCCCCTGCTAGTGGCCATACTAGCTGGATTAGGCGCGACTATTGGGGAGATGACTCTTTACTTCCTCAGCATGTTGGGTCGAGTGATACTCCCAGCAAAGTATAAGGAGCGTGTTGAGGCTGTTAAACTCGCCCTAGATAAATATGGGCCTATAATAATATTCTTCTTTGCATTAACCCCTCTGCCTGATGACGTGATATACCCTGTCCTAGGCATTATGAAATATAATTTTGTAAAGGTATTTGTCTCCTGCTTCCTAGGAAAGACGCTTTTAAGCGGTATTGTCGTCTACGCCGGCTACTACTCCGCTGAATATATAGCCACGTTCCTAGGTGGAGAGTCGCTATTCTCAAGCGTATTAGCGGTTCTATTAGGTATTGCCCTGGCTATTATTGTTTTAAAAGTTGATTGGACTAAATATTTCAATATCGAGGTGGTTAGGAGGTAGATATATATTGATTGTAGTGGGAACAGGTATAACTGGGGCCGGTAGAACCGCCCTTTTAAAGAGTGTTGTGGAGCATGCCTTATCAAAGGGTAGGAGGATAGACCTATTTGATATCGGGCCCAGGATGTTTGAGAAGGCATCTAGCCTCAGGATTAAGATACCTGGCGATAAGATCCTCGACTTAGATAGTACTACTCTCAGGTTCCTTAGGGCGGCTGTCTTCGAGGAGATCAGCCATAGCCTAGATGAGTATAGGGGTGAGGATAAAGACCTATTCATCAGTCTCCACATGAGTTTCCGGTGGCATAAGGTTATTCTACCAGCGTTCGACTACTATTATCTAAACCAGATCAAGCCGGATTTCTATGCGACGATCATCGACTCCGCCGCATGTATCCTGAAGAGGATCGAGGAGTCCCCTGATCTACAGCATTGGAGGAATAAGCTTAACCTCCGTGAGATCCTTATATGGCAGGATGAGGAGGTGTTTATAACCTCTATCGTAGCCGATATCCTGGGCTCTCCATTCTATATAATCCCCCGCTCTTCCCCACCGGATATGTTGTATAACATTATGCAGGAGGTTGAGCTGCCTAAGAAGAAGGGGCTTAGGCCTAGGATGCTCAAGGCCTACATCAGTTATCCAATGACCATGGTCAAGGGCAACGAGGAGTTTGAGAGGGAGAGGCTGGAGCTTATAGATAAGCTGAGGAAGCGGGGTGTCATTATATTCGATCCGGTTATGGTTGAGGACATGATTCTGCTTGAGAAGATAGGTGATAAGGATGTTGATGACGTCGTGTATATCGAGGAGTTCGATGTCCATATCCCTGTTAAGGATATTCTAGATGCGAAGCAGTATATCATCGACCAGACTATATTCAGGGACTATAGACTCATTGATCAGTCGGATATGATAGTCGTCTTCTATCCTGTTAAGGAGCTCTCTGCCGGTGTCCTGAGTGAGATGATATATGCCCATACCCATATGAAGAATGTCTATGCATTGTTTACCCAGAAGAATATCAGTCCATTCTTCCTCAACTACTCTACGGAGATATTCAGCGACATAGACTCGATAGTCGAGTTTATAGGAAACCTAGTGGAGTCACAGATAGAGTCAGAGGAATAATTTAGGAGGTGGTGCTCCGGCCGGGATTTGAACCCGGGACCACGGGCTCGAGAGGCCCGTCTCAGCCCCCAAGCAGGGGTATGCTTGACCGGGCTACACCACCGGAGCTATTGACTTCTAATAGAGTATATTGGATACTTCTTTCTTTATAAAGTTTAATTTATTTCACAAGGAGATTTTCAGCGGATTAACCCGGGTTTTCTATCGGTTATCTTCGTTATCATGATATTCTTCTTCATCTCCTCCAGCACGTTCCTCGTCTCATCAAGCGCCTCTTTATAGGCTAGGGCGAAGAAGGCTTCTCCAATCATGTTCTGCGTCACCCCTATAACCCCATCTATGTTCCATATCGTCTGGATAATCTTCTCTAACGTCGGTGTTAGGAAGCCTGCTTTCTGTGCATATTCCCAGCATCTATGCATTAGGTTATGTGGTGTAGGGTCTCTCAAGACTTTCTCCATCGTCTTCTCCCCGAGGTATTTTATGTACTCTAGATTAACCCCGCCTTCTATAACCGCCTTAGTATCTATAGGTGAGTACCAGGCTGTGATCACATATATGTCTTCATCATACATTATATTGTCTACAAAAGCGATTCCCGGCTCCCCAGGCCTCCTAATTAGGACGATCCCTGGGTTTAAAAGCCCTTGGACAGTGCCTAAGCCTGTTCTGAAGACGACCTCCGTCTCATGAGCAATCCTCCCTATTTCATAGAGCGTCTTATTTATATTCAGGTATCTGGCGACAGCTATTCCAGTGGCTAATGCACTCGCTGCACTCGTACCATATCCATATCCAATTGGAGGCTTTATAGTCTGCCTAATCGTCAGGCCTGTGGATACATGGGCCTCGCTCATAAGCTTTAGAGTAACATATTCTGCAAGGGAGTCCTCTGTCTTCTCTCCATTGATATATACATGTACGTTCTCATCCTCAGAGTCAAGTACCTCGACTACAACACCGTCTTCAACCGTGACTCCCCCGCCTATAGAGCCTGTCTCCCTGATGGAGGAGGCTATATATGGCGCGAAGAATCCGGATATCCCAGCAGGGGAATAGGCTTTGATCAATGGATGCATCCCCTCAAAACACGTGCTTATCTAAATATTTTTATCCTCTACATATTTCAATTTTCTCTTTTAAATACCTGATTTCTCATGTCGTTTTATTCACCTATCTATCTATAACCTTTAAATACGACTAGTGTGTCAATATGATGTTCTAATGTATGTGTATCGAGTACATGAAGGTGTCTCGAGTAGAATGAAGAGAGAGAAGAAGAACACGTGTAGAGGCGTTGAGAGAGACCCGGCGTCAAGCCGTTTAACAGACTATTCTATATCCTTCTAAATAGGTTCATCGTGGTAGTGTAGGTTTCTAGGGATGGAGGTTGTTTCCTATGTATAGTCCAAGTATGTTTCTAAGGCGTTTTCATGAGGGTCTCAAGACCTCTACATATTTCATACTGGTATCGCCTCAGAAAATTACACTGGCTATTTTAAACACATTGATTATATTGAGGGCTCTAGAGCTCGGCTTCGGCCCTATTGGAATAAGCTATATCACTATGTCGAGTATATTATCATATCTCTTGGTGAGCTTTGTCTCCCCGAGGCTGATTTATAGGAAGGACTTGGTTAGGTATTCTCTCCAGGCAGCGTATCTAGTCTTATCCATATCATCTATAATGCTTGCCATCGATAATAGATGGATGCTGCTCAGCTCTTCAATCGCTGTATTCGCATCTTCATACATCATTTACTACACTATATATGTATCTATCAAGAATAATGGTGTTCGTGACAAGGCCTCCTATATATCTAGGTTTGAGACTATAGGCGGGTTCTCATGGTTAACTGGCTTAGTCTCCGGACTAGTATTAACATCATTATTCAGTCTCAAGATGATCCCTATACTAATATCGGTTATTCCCTTCATAGGCCTACTATACTCATTCTACTACTATGGTGTCCCGTCTTATAATGGAGGGCTTAAGAAGACGATTAAGATACCTATTAGGATACTATTCTCATTACGCTCCCTCCCTATACACTCTCCTGTGAAGACGATTAGGAACGCTGTGAGCGATGTATCGGTCTCTCTAAAATACTTTATGTTATCCGTCTTCTTGATACAGCTCTCAATATCCCTTGCATTTACACACCTTATTCCATATGTCAAGTCCCTAGGGTTTGCAGCGAGCCAGGTGTATCTGCTCGTCGTATTCAGCTCAGTCTCTTCAACATTATCATATGGATTCGTTGGTAAGAGGTTTAGGGGTAGAGATAGTCTTCTGGAGGCACTGGGCATCAGGATACTGGTCTATCTATCGTTTATAGCGGTCTTATCAACTGGTTTAGGCGCATTACTAGGAGTCTATAGTGTATTACTATATATTCCTCTATTCATGTTCATGGGTGTGTCTTGGGCGTTTATAAGCATAAACTTATCATCAATCCTCCTGAATCTAAAGCCTAGACAGATCTCTAAGGTGAATCTAGCTGGTGGAGTAGGTAGCGTAGCTGGAATACTCTTATCAGGTTATCTATTTACATTGATACCTTATCCAGTTCAGATACTGGTTTCCCTAGGTGTAATGGCTGCGTCGCTAGTGATCGTCTTGACAAAGCCTATTATACAGAGGATTGAGCCACCGTTTATAATTAAGAATCATTATTTAATAGGGTCGACACACCGGTATAACGTCAACCACACCCTTAAGGTCAGGAGGATATCAAGGAGAGTGAATTAAGCCGATTTACCCTAAATACAGGTAGGTCAATAAATTATTTTGGTGGCGATGAGATGGATGATCAACCGGCTGATCGCCACGTATGATGATTTTTACCCCTGTCGAGCCACCACTACCCCTTTTTCAAGGAATTAACCAGTATCTCTTCATTATTGTATGCCCTTACCTCGACAGGGATGTTCTTCAGCTTCGTGGCCTTATAGCTGACGAAGAGCCATTCACCTGTCTCGAGTGTAGTGACTTTATCTATTACGCTCCTACTTATCGAGAATGCGTCTGAAACGACGTTCCTATCATATGACCTCGGTAACGTGCTCACAAAATAGTTGTGTAGCTGCTGCAGGGCGTTTGTATTTAGATGCGCCAGCCTCTGTGTAGCTATCCATCCACCGACGAGGTATTTCCTACCCTGTCTAAGTAGCATCTCAACAGCTAGGTTGGACTGATAGGTATAGTCGTCGCGGGCAGTTCTATCAGGTATAAATTCTTGGGCCTCATCCAGGATAATAAGTATCTTATTCCCCACACCATAGTACTTCTTGTATCTGAAGACCTCCTCTATGAATATCGAGACAGCTTTCCTAGCGTTCTTGGGCTCCGGGATATAGAATATAGTTATGGGCGGTTGCTTCCTGTTTTGAACAGCCTCCAAGGCTATCTCATATATCCCCTCACCCTTCTTCTCACTTGGTGTATAGTTGTTTATTGTGTAGAGCATGGCCTGGCATGTCTTGAATAGATTGGATTTTGAGCTTAAACCGTCTTTAATGCCTTCTAGAACCTCGATTACCCCCATCTTGATATCGCTATAGCCTTCTTCATTGAT
>JALTNJ010000017.1 GCA_027000765.1 Nitrososphaeria archaeon
GAGGCGGGTGGAGCCGTATCGTTAGAGAGCCTGATATATCTAGTATTACTAGGTGTATTCACAACAATACTGGGATTTCTCTTGAGTAAGCGGCTTCTCAGCCATATTTAAACAACAGCATTTTAGATATTGTCCCTCATAACCCTGCTCTAAGTAAAAAAGGCCATATATGATATGCAGATCGAGTAATATACGGCTTAAGGTATGGTTCCGAGTCGCTTCATTTTCTTCATCGCTGAAGCTCGGTCAGCCACCGCCTCGTCATCACCAGAGAAGATGATATACACCACCATATATATTTCTTCCCCTTATCCAGAAATACTAATTAATATTCTTATTCATCTGATTAATTCTTTATGATAACCTAGTTTTGGCTATATATGGAGGTAACCTATCTCATGCAAGTTATTCAAGCAAGAGACGTTACAAGACGCTTCTCCGGCATACCAGTGTTAGAGGGTTTGTCTCTCGACGTGTCAAGTGGAGACATATATGGATTATATGGTATGCCTGAGGCTGGCAAGACTGTCTTGATAAAGATGATGCTTGACATCATATCTCGAGACGGTGGAATACTAAAGATATTTAGCATGGATCCATCGATACATAGGAGAGAGGTCCTGCTGAGGACGGGTTATACACCTCAAGACCCTAGGTACCCAAATTGGTTTACTCTACAACACATCATAAAGTTAAAGCGGAAAACTTATAATCGGGAGAATATGGAGGTGTTCCTCAGATACCTAAGGGATTTCGGATTATGGAAACATAGGGATAGACGAATTATGCGGCTGAACATAATGTATAGGAAGACTCTAGTATTCCTTAGTACACTAACTCATGATCCCGAGCTAATCATATTGGATGAAGTATCAGATATCCCCAGGGATATTGTGGATGAGGTTATTAGGGAATTCAGGGGGAGGAAGACCTTCTTCATATCCAGCCACGACCTGGATAAACTAGGTCTCTATGTAGAGAGAATAGGTTTCATAAACGAAGGAAGAATTGCTTATGAAGGTACCGTCAACCAACTTAAGAAAATGTTGTCGGATACAGTCGTATTGATAAAAATATCCGAGGCTAGGAGGGATATATGGCAGAAGATAAATAGGCTTGAGGGAGTCGAGGAACTCTCCATTAAAGATAGGATATTAAGGATTAGGGTTACATCCGACATGGGAGTGATAAACAATATCAGGCAGATACTTAAAGGCCATAAAATCGAGATCAACTGGATTAAATGGATAGGTAAGAGGGAGGACGATGATAAATAAAGATGCTATTATAGCAATACTGAGAAGCGAGTTTGAATATAATATGCATAGGAGGAGAAATCACTTAATGACTCTAGCCGCCCTCGCAACAACATTATTCTTTATAATATATACATACTCAGCTGGAGGATTATCTGAGGTATTCACTGGATATCTCTATATACAGGATGAGTATCTATGGGCTGCATTACTCTATTCCCCTGCATTATTCCTATATCTACTGGGGATATTTATTGGGGCAGATGTATTTCCACACGATATTGAAGAAGGATATGTTGATACTTTATATACACTCCCATCCAGTCGAATAGACCTATTTATTGGGAAGTTACTAGGCGGATACTTATCGCTAACCGTTTATATCCTGATTATAGAGGCTATAATCGCAGCAACTATATACATATTACTCCAAGTATCCATTGACGTCATCATCTTACTCGGTCTAATCTCTGGATTCGCCCTTGCAAGCCTTGTATTTTACACAATCTCGATCTACCTAGGTATTAGGATGAGGAGCTGGATAAACGTGACTCTACTTTCATTATCGATGCTTCTGGTATCACCGTTCACCGAATACTTCATATATGGACTTGGATTATCTAATAATCCCATAATCAAGGTTCTTTTCAATCTACTGCCACATAGACCGCTGGAAATGCCGATCTCTGTTGTCTATAGCCTGATAGGAGCTGATAACATCTCTATAGGAGTCATTGATCCAGTTACGGGATTGATTATAATAGCATTATACACGTTGCTATTTACTTCTATCTCAGCATCAAAGTTCATCGAATCGGATTTTATATAAATGATGAGATAACCTATAGTCTATTGTTAATCGAGTATCTTAGACATGATTTCATCGACTAAATAGCCCTCAGCATTTTTAATTATCAGCGTACCATATCTAGATATCCCGATCACAGTCTTACCCTTGCTGAAGACGACTCCCAGTTCTCCCCTCCTAACTAGGATTAGATCCTTGCCAATTCTATCAATTACATTATCTAGGTCGATATCCTTCTCCAAGTCGATGATAACCGTGTCCACCCCATAAAACTTACTAGGAAATTCATCATATGTTGGTGAGGCACATGCACTACACTCGGGATCTCTCTTCACGTCCATATATTCAGGGCTGAGGTTCTTCAGATCTCCTATCATAAGCCTGCCTCTGAGGCTAGGCGACATGCCGATTAAATATTTAATTGCTTCAGCCACTTGTATAGACGCTGCATGCCCCACTGTAAAGTTGATGATGCCTCTTTCCCGGATATATTTAACGACGTATTGATCATCCATATTCCTATAGAAACACTCTAGACAAGGGGTTTCAGGTGGGTGGATAAACGATATATTATATTCAAATCCTCCAACACCCGTAAAGACATAGGGAATACCATGTCTAATTGAAAACCTATTTACCAGATATCTAGAAGACATATTATCTAACCCATCTAGAATTATATCTACATCCCTGAGGAACATCTCCATGGTCCGTGGTGTCAGTAGAACAGGGTAAGCCCTGACATCAATATGTGGAGCATATCTTTTTAGACGATTATACGCGGCCTCGGCTTTGAAGAGCCAGACATCCATTGGATAATAGAGTATCTGCCTGTTTAGGTTAGAGAGTTCAACGATATCAGGCTCGATCAATGTAAGTCTACCCACGCCATTAAGAGCCAATAAAAGTGATGAGAATGATCCGAGGCCGCCTACTCCAACCACCGCGACATGCGACTTCCTTAGCCTTTCTATACCCTCCTCTCCGATTTCATACATCCTTATCTGCCTATTGAAATATTCTTTTAGAACCTCGTTAAGCACTATCCATCCCCATTATACTCCCATCTAGAATAAGAATAATAGTTGAATAGGGTTTAAATAATACGTTTTGTGTATCTCAAGCATATAGCATCATTATTACATTAGCATGATAAAATAAAGTGATAAAATTTAAATATAGGATACCTACACATGAATAGGGGATATATAAATTTTTATGGAGGAGGTGTATAATGACAAATATTTTTGGCGTTGAAAGATGTCCTGTATGTGGTGGTAGTGAGTTTATATATAATAAATCCACTGGAGAAGTAATCTGTAAAACCTGTGGTTATGTAGTTAAGGTTATAAATATAGATATGGGCCCTGAGTGGAGGACCTTTGAGGGAGACGAGGTTGACAGGGCCCGTGCAGGTCCACCCCAGTCCCCCTTGATAACAGATAGAGGAATTACTACTGTCCTCGGAAATATCCAGGAGGGTTATGGAAGGGGGACTAAGATCTCGGAGAGTAGGAGAAGGGAGATACAGAGGATAAAGAGCTGGATACATAGAACATCAAGCGCCAGTAGCCAGGAGAGAAATCTCCAGAATGCTTTGAATGTCCTTCAGAAACTCGGTGAGAAACTGGATATTCCTAAGAATGTCCTTGAGAGAGCTGCTCAAATATATAGAATGGCTCTTGAGAAGGACTTGGTTAGAGGAAGGGCCATCAGCAGCATAGTTGCAGCTGCACTATACCTTGCCCTTAGAGAGTTCCAGATGCCACGTACATTCAAGAGCATGGCTAAACATGTTGGTATAGATAGAAAGGAGCTGGGTAGGTGTTACAGGCTCCTGATTAAAGAGCTGAATATAAAGACTCCTGTTATCAATCCATCTCTATATATCAGGTCAATTGTATCAAAGGCCGGATTATCTAGTAGAGTTGCTGTCCATGCAGAGAAGATCGTTAACCTCGCGAAGAAAAAGAAGATAACGGCTGGAAAAGATCCCGTGGGGCTTGCATCAGCAGCAGTCTACTATGCGGCTCTACTCAACGGTTATAAGATCACTCAGAGGGATATAGCCAATGCAGCTGAGATAACTGAGGTCACGGTTAGAAATAGGTGTAAGTATCTGATGGAGGACCTTGGATTTAAGAATCTAAATGAGCTTAGAAAGATGCTTGAGGAAGACAGTGGAGAAATAGTAACGATTCAGGAGCATAGAAAGGCCTTGAAAGAGGCCGATAGAAAAGAGAAGGAGTAAAATCCTCTCTCAAATATTTTTTAAATAAAATTATCAGAGAAAAATTATTTGAGGAGTAGCTACTCCTCTATCTGCTCACCAGGCGGTATAAAGTCCTTATAGTTCGGCGGTGTCTCTGACAAGCCCTTCCTCTTCCTGATCTCCGCTACAACTGATGGGAGCAAGCTCTTAGGCACAAGCTGCCAGTGGCTAAACTGTGTCTGCCAGAAGGCTCTACCAGCTGTAGCACCTCTCAGCACCTGAGCCAAGTCGAATGTCTCAGAGACAGGTATGAATCCATTGACTACCGAGTAATACTCTCTTTGATCAATATTAGTCACCTGGCCACGCTTACTAGCCAAGACACTAGTCACTGCACCGATGAGTTCAGTAGGCACCTGAACCTGTATCTTCATTATAGGCTCATAAAGACTGGGGTCGGCTGCCAACTCAGCTCCCAACAAGGCCCTATGTAGCATGGGCACAACCTGTGCAAGTGTCCTGTGGGCTGGATCCTCGTGGAAAGTCGCGTCTAGAAGTATTACTTTGACTCCCCTAACCGGTTCACGGGCCAATGCACCCTCCTTGACGAAGTCGAAGAATGCTCCTATAAGCATCTGCTTAGACTCCTGTAGATACTGTACACCCTTTGTAAGATCGATCATGATATTCCCTCCTTCCTTGTCAATAGCCCATACACTCCTAGCCTCCTCAGCGCTCCATCCCTTCTCCATAAGGATCCTCTGTATCTCACGCCTACCCATACGCTCGTCCAGCTCACCAGATACAATCATATTCACTATTTCATCATCCAGCTTCTCGATCCTCACCTTAACCTTGTTATGCTTATTCGGCGACTTACCTGGGAATATCGGGCTACGCTTTGTAACAGTCTCTCTGTATACGACTATCGGTGGAGACACGGAGACCTGGATACCCATGTCCTCTAGGAAATGTAGACTTACCTCTAGATGTAGGGTACCCATGCCTGATAGGAGGTATTCACCGGTCTCCTCATTAATCTTTACCTGTAGGTTTGGATCCTCTATAGCCAGCTTCCTCAATGCATTGATAAGCTTGGGTAGATCCCTTGTATTCTTGGGCTCAATGGATATTGTTACAACAGGTTCACTGATATACTGGATAGCCTCGAATGGAACCATATCCGGTAGAGTTGAGACGGTCTCGCCAGCCGTGATATCCTCAAGCCCCAAGACAGCTGGAATGTTACCGGCTATCATGTGGTCAACGACTTCCCTATATGGACCCATGTACATCCCAACCTGTAGAATCCTATCCTTCTTACCCTTGTTAATCATATAGACCTCTATACCAGGCTTTAGAGTACCTGATAAAAGTCTTCCAGTCGCTACTAATCCGGCTCTTTCATCCACCATGACGTTTGTAACCATAAAGGCTACAGGTCCGTTTTCATCACAATTCAGCATAGCCTGACCAATCTCACTATTCAAATCTCCCCTCCATATCCTTGGAATCCTATATTTCTGCGCCTCTAGTGGAGTCGGTATATGTTCTATGACCATGTCTAGAACAGCCTCATGAACAGGGAATAGTTTTTTAAGCTCGTCCAATCTACCCTCTTCATAGAACTTTAGGACATCGTTGAAGGTCATACCCTTCTTCTGAGCTTGTTTAAGTGTGAAGCCCCACTTATCCTTAGCCGATCCAAAAGCGACATTATTTAGATCAGGCCTAACCATCCATTTCTTCTTAAATTCCTCCTCAGCAAAGATATCGATAAGCCTATTAAACCTACTAATAATCCTCGCAAGTTTCTTCTGAATATCCTGTGGACCAAGCCTCAACTCGGTGATAAGCCTATCGACCTTATTGATGAATAGAATAGGCTTGACCCTCTCTTGAAGAGCCTGCCTCGTTACAGTCTCGGTCTGAACCATAACCTCCTCAACGGCATCAACCACGACAACAGCCCCGTCAATGGCCCTCAAGGCCCTAGTTACCTTACCTGTGAAGTCTACATGCCCAGGGGTATCTATCAGGTTAATAACATAGCTGTCTCCCTCATACTCGTGGAGAAGGCTTATGTTAGCGGTCTTGATCGTAATACCACGTTTCTGCTCCTCCTCAAGATAGTCTAGAGCCCTCGCCTCACCAGCGACAGTCGGACTGAGTAGCCCTGATGCAGCCAGTAGAGAGTCGGATAGAGTCGTCTTACCATGGTCTACATGCGCGATAATACCTATGTTCCTAACATAATTACGGTCTTTAATCAGTTTTAATATCTCGTGTGTCTGTTTATACCTAACCATGATGCTTTCACCATCTACACTTTGATTTTAGATTGGAAATTGGGATATATAAGTTTATATAAATAGGTAATATGGAGCTGGATGAACATCGAGAACCCCCTAGAGTAATTGAGATTATTTAACCAGATCCATATAAAAAAGGAAATAGGGGGATTAACCCTTAGCAGGATGTATATTCCTACCTCTAAGATAGCCAGCTATCTCCTTAACCAACTCGGCTGGCGTCCTAACCGGATATCTAAGGTTGTCGAGGATCTCTTCGATGGGAACGTTGAATATCTTTACGCCTCTTAGCCTCTCCAAGAGATCGTCTTTGTCAACAGGGAAGTCGAGGCCCTTTATCATCGTCATTGTCTCGACAGCCCAGTCGACGCCAAGTACCTTTGCAGTCTCTGAGACTAGGCTGATCTCCTCCTCTGAGACACGCCTCCTCATCTCTTTATATGCTAGCTTCGCTATTCCACCTGCCACGTGGTCATCGATCTCAATATCCCCCTCACTCTGGATCTTCCTTAGGACGGCCTCTGGATCCGCAGACAGCATCTTCTGGACCGTTGCCTTTGTTGAACCCAGTTTCTCTGCAATCGCTTCATAAGTATATCCAGCGTCTCTGAGTAATAGGGCGTAGCATGCCCTTACTAGACTCGGTATCCAGGTTAGGTTCCTCATATACACAAGCTTCCTAGGCCCGCCCAGTATTCTCATGGCCTCTATAAGCATCCTCAAAACCTGTTCATCCCTCTCCACATCCCTATCCTTTGGAGGCTTTATCTCCATAACCATCCTCCATCACCTCCCAAAACCAGTTTTTTTATAATAATCGGCTAGGGGGGCAACTATCTTAACTAACCCAGTTTCAGTAATCTCCATAACATATGTCCTAGAGTCATGACCAGTCATCCTACACCCATCTATCCTAAATAACCTGACTACAGAGCCTATTGGAAGCCCGAATGTATTAGAGTCGTATCTAGTCATGATAACCTTCTTATATAATACGATTGTTCCATCGACGATATGCGCGACACCGTATCCACCAGCGGCCTCGGCGCTCATCTCCTCACTACTACTCCTCTTCTGGGAGACGAGCAACGCGGTCTGGTGCCATTTCTTCAGGAAGTTATATACTTTTCTAACGACCATCCTGGCCATAACCTCCTTAGCCTCGAAAAGGCCTGTAATACTGTCTATAACTACATTCTTAACGTTGTACTCCTTGATACCATAGGCCAGTGTATCGAAGAGTACATCGAGATCCTCCCTTAACTGTGCATTTGACGCTGCATCAATGATAAATAGACGTTTCTCAACCTCCCCGAAGTCTATTCCCATGGCCATAGCCCTATACTTCAGTGACTGGGCTATAAACTCCTTTGGTGTTTCTACAGTAACAAATATCGTATTATATCCCAGGCTCGCCTGTTTAACAGCGAATTGCTCCACCATAAGGCTTTTACCAGTATCTGCAACACCAGTTATATTGAGGACACCGAGGTAGGGATAACCGCCTAAAGGCTTTTTAATAATCTCTCCATCCTCATACTCAACCTTATAAAACAGGTCATCCAACCCTTCTACACCGCTAGCGACGCCAAAAAGCTTTGGCGCCCTACTCTTAAGCTCCTCAACAGAATAAATCTCATAGTCTCTCCCACCCATCCCACCTCACCCCCAGATACAATG
>JALTNJ010000018.1 GCA_027000765.1 Nitrososphaeria archaeon
CATCACTAGGTTAGGGTCATTAAGCAACTCATTGTGGTCTCCAGGTAGGAGGGTGCCTAGGACAAAGATCATATTACCTATCTTGGGAAGAAGTCTTATCGTGACCAGATGACGGGATAACAGATCCGTATCCACATTGTCTACGAATGCCGCTATAACCCTAGTTGGCCTGTCAACCGAACTCAGGGACCTGTCTATTAGGTTAACTCCCTTTAGTAGCGACAGCTTCTTCTCTATCTTTGTCGTGACATCTATGTCTATTGTCGACGGCAGCTGCTTCTTAGCCATTGCCGTAGGCATCGTGTAAAATGCCGGGAACAAGGACAATACTAGAATTAATACGATACTTAGAGAAACTATCCTTCTCATCATATCAATCATAAATAATAGATTTAAGAGGGGGAATATATTTATATAGCGACAAAATTAATTAAATCATATAATTATTTAAAAAAAATAAAATATTCTAATTACCTTATTAGCTATAAACAGATAACCATCGCCTTAGAAGTGGTTCAGACGACTTAGTTCTATATATTTGGAAAACTATAAATATGCCGCTATACTTGTGGATTAATTATAAATAAATAGTTATAAAGTATTCGAAAATAAATTATTCAGAGGAATAATGAGGTGGGTTGGATGAAGCTGGAGATATTGAAGGAAGTCGAGAACCCATATTTGGATAGAAGGGAGATTGAGGTAAAGATACTTCATGAGGGGGAGGCGACCCCAAAGAGGGTTGAGGTATTCAAGTCGGTTGTTGAGAGATTCTCCCTCGACATGGACAAGACAATCTTGATATCTCTGAAGACGATTAGAGGGACAAATACATCTGTTGCACTTATATATTACTATCCAAATGGTATTGATTGGTCCACAATCGAGCCTGTAAAGAGGAATAAGGTGATCCAGGTTGGCGAAGAAAAATCCGAAGAGGAAGGCTAAGAGGCCTAGTCCAAAGGTCTGGGAATTCTATCAGGTAGATGGGGGGTCCCTAGTTAGGAAGAGGAAGTTCTGCCCCCGATGTGGAAGAGGAGTCTTCATGGCTGAGCACCCTGATAGATGGGCATGTGGAAAATGTGGATACACCGAGTTTAAGACGAAGAGTACTTCTTAAACATCCTCCTAATCCTTAGAATCCTATATAACGGT
Source organism: Nitrososphaeria archaeon (assembly GCA_027000765.1). Taxonomy (GTDB): domain Archaea; phylum Thermoproteota; class Nitrososphaeria; order Geothermarchaeales; family JDFR-13; genus Geothermarchaeum. The sequence goes on from JALTNJ010000018.1 coordinate 1,156, forward strand.
ACTAGGGGGAGGAAAGGCCTAGCATATCTCCAGCTTCCCGCCTTATCCACCGTATCTATACTCCCATATTTTAGATATCCTTCTAAAAAGCTCCTACACAACTCCTCTACATCAATAGAGGATAGTCTAGAACCCCATAGATACGTATAGTATAGGGCTTCGACGATATCCCATGCATAGTCATCCCCGACTCCAGCCTGCTCAAGATCAACTATATACCATTCACCGTTCCTTACAATAACGTTATTCGGCTTGACATCTCCGATATACAGGCCTTTACTATGGATCCATCCAACTAGCTCCCCCCACTCCCTATATATCTGTATAATGGTATCCCGTTCACTAGACGGGTCTAGATCCACTAGACGCCTACCACTTATATACTCCATATATAAGGTGTTATCCGGCCATGATAAGAGCAGTGGCCTAGGGCATTTAACGCCTAGTTCAGAGTATAGTCTACGCATCATAATATACTCGTTCATGAAACGCTTCTTACCAGTGATTATGAAACGCTTGAGATCAAGGAGCCAGAGCTGGATAAATATCCATTTCAATGTGTAGAGCGGTGAGAAGGTCTTCTTGATAATCGCATACTTGTCCCCATCGATATTTACATGGAGGATATAGAGTTCGCTGAAGATACCCTTCCGAACAACTTTTTCCAAATCGGCCTTAGCCCCGAAGATACTCTTAACAACCTCATTTAAAGGAGTGTACTCCACATTTAGAAATCCCTCTCTAAGCCCGAGTAGGGTCTCTGGATGAGAGAGCTCCTTCGGGATACGCATACCCTCTATACTACGCCTAATCTTTGATATCGTCTCCTCAAGCACCACAGCCGGCTTGACCTTAGCCGA
>JALTNJ010000019.1 GCA_027000765.1 Nitrososphaeria archaeon
GGGCAATCATTGCAGGAACACCCCTATTGATAGCATCCATAGGAGAGATATATACCGAGAGATCAGGCGTACTAAACTTGGGTCTAGAAGGGATATTTGTTTTAGGCGCCGCTACATCATTCGTCACAACAATATACACTGGTAACGCATATCTAGGGCTATTAGTAGGAGGTATATTTGGGGCACTTATAGGCTTCCTACATGGAATTGTATCGGTCTCCTTTAGAGGGAGACAAGTAGTATCTGGACTTGCCTTAACCATGTTTAGCTATGGACTAGCCAGTCTAATTGGTAAGAGTGAGGTGGGCAAGCCCCTACCCAACTACATATATGTAGGGGATATCTGGATGGAGCTTATAGTAATAGAGATCATTATAGCTGTTGCATTCTGGTATATCCTATTCAAACTGAAATTAGGTGCTTCTATTAGGTCAGTCGGTGATAATCCAAATGCTGCTCAGGCACTTGGAGTTGATGTAGTAAAGGTTAGAATACTCTCTACAGTATTTGGCTCATTCATGGGGGGAGTGGCCGGGGCATGGTACATCCTAGGTTATATTCAAGTATGGACAGAAGGTGCTGGGATGGGTAGAGGATGGATAGCCCTAGCTATCGTCATAGTCTCAGCCTGGAACCCCTTACTCGCCCCAATATTCAGCTTCTTATTCGGCGGTATAGAAGCAGCCCTATGGAGATTCCAATTACCACCATATAACCTAGACCCATATCTACTCGGCGCGCTTCCATATTTAGCTACTTTGGTAATATTATTTATGTTTATGGCAACACCCATTAAGAAATATTTCAGGCCTCCAGCATCCCTAGGAGAACCCTTCTATAAGGAGGAGAGAACAATATAAAATGTATAGTCAGACTATATAACAAAGTATTAACCTACTCCACATCCTAATTTAATTATATTTAAATAATCTAGGTACAAATGTCAATTGATACGGCGCCTATATTACGAGGGTGAATATATTGCTAGACCCCATCTACGCATATATTATAAGCTTCCTAGTTCTAGTGGCGGTAGTCTTCTATAAAAAAGAGGTTTTATATGCCATCCTCCTAGGTACACTGACATTTGGGCTCTTGACATTAGAACCTTCAAAACTCCCTTACTATACACTGTTAGGAATATTCAATGAATCAACCTATAAGCTGATGGCATCCATAATCCTAGCCCTCTACCTAGCTGGTATACTAGGGGGAGTAGGGCTCCTAGATAAACTTACCCGTGGAATAACCGCCTTGGGATATAGGATTGCAGCCACGTCCATACCTGCCTTGATAGGTCTGATCCCCATGCCTGGAGGAGCACTAGTATCCGCGATGATGGTTAAAAAGCTTTACTTTAATAAATTAAAGATAGGTAGAGAGGAGGGAGCCTTTATAAACTATTGGTTTAGACATGTATGGGTACCAAGCTGGCCTTTATATCAATCCGCGATACTAGCAGCTGCAATCCTCCATATGGATATCTTCCAACTATTGTCAATAACATATCCAGCTAGTCTATCAGGGATATTAGTTGGGGGGATAATGGCACTAATAATATTGAAGCATGTAAAGGGAAAGGAGAAAACGGATAAAAAAAGCCTGCTCATCAACCTATGGCCCTTCCTACTGATATTTGTCCTAGGGCTAGTTGTTAAACTAGATATTATAATAACTCTTGGGATAGTCACGGCCGTGGTCCTATTATATTATAAGCCTGAGAAGAAGGTTAATATTAAGGCTATTAAATTCGCCACTGACCCTAAGATCCTCACTATCCTACTCTTTGCCATGATATATAGAGAATATATTGTTGTAAGCGGTGTTGCTCAGAGGATATTCGAGTTGCTCGCAACATATAATATAAACAAGTATCTTGTTGCATACGCTGTGCCGTTTATCGTCGGCGCGGTAACAAGCAATGAGTTCATGTTCGCAGCCCTAGCATTCCCCCTCCTACTCAACCTATTCTTCCCGACGCCAGGAGTATTAGACGCCTCGGCATTATTAATAAGCTATACGGGGGGATGGCTAGGTGTTATGTTTTCACCCGTCCATCTATGTATAGTATTTACAGTAGAGCATTTCAAGGCGGATTTCATAAAAACCTATAAATATATAATACTGGCTATTGCAGCGACATCCCTCATTGTAGCTACAATGATAATGATATAAAAAATGGAGAGAATCAAGCCTTGGGTAGAATAGAAAGGAGATCAGCTTTGAACTGGGAGAACAGGTCTGAGGCTTCTATTGAGATATACCTAAGTTTCTCAGCGACCTCCTCGTAGAGCCTGGCCATAATAATTATAATTTCCTTAAGTTTATTGTCCAAAGGGAGATTATTATCCTCCACTATCCTACGGATATTATCAAGGGTACTGTCTATTTCAAGCCCCGTTATCGGCTCTAGCGTCATCTCCACCACGACAAAATCCTTTACCCACTGTATATCAGATACTCTTTTTTCAGTGGAATCGAGGAATATCAACAGCTTTTCACTTACTTCTGTATCTGATTGTTTAACGAGAGGCATTATGATATCGTGGAGTACCCGCTCAACCTCCATCATTTTATTTAGGAGGGAGCTGAAGGTATAGCGCTCATCCCCCATCTAGTTTACCACCATCGTTCAATAACTACTTTCGTATCGGTTAGGAACTCTAACGCAGTTACCTGCCCATGTACGACTCCGAAGAACGACTCCTTCATGCCTCCGAATGGGAAGAAAGCCATTGGCGCAGCAATACCGACGTTTATACCTACATTTCCAGCTATTATACGCCTCCTGAACTCCCTCGCCACTTTTCCACTGGATGTGAATATACTCGATGCATTTCCATATCTCGTGCTATTAGCCATCTCAATGGCTTCATCGAGAGAATCTGCGCGGATTATACTTGCAACAGGTCCAAATATCTCCTCCTTGGCTATCACCATGTCGGGGGTAACCTCATCAAATACTGTTGGGCCCACGAAATATCCATTGGGATAATCCTCGACCTTAACAGTCCTCCCATCTAATAGGAGCTTTGCACCTTCTTCAACGCCCTTATTGATATATGATATTACTCTCTCTTTAGCCTTTTTAGTGACTAGAGGTGTTAGCTCGACGCTCTCATCCAAGCCATATCCGATCTTCAACTTGCTTGCCATCTCAACAAACTTTGGAACAACCTTTTCATATGCGTCTCCCACTGGCACTAGTACTGCGTTGGCGAGGCACCTCTGCCCAGTGTTTCCATAGAATGATGAGATGAGATTGGGTATAGTCCTCTCAATATTTGCATCGGGCATTACAATGGCATAGTTCTTGGCACTTGCCTGGAGAAGCGAGCGCTTGCCAAGCTTCCCCGTTAACTCATATATTTTCTTAGCCACGGACGTAGAGCCTACAAAAGCAACTCCCTGAATATCCCTATGAGATATAAGGCGTTCACCAGCCTCTGCACGCCCATATATCACATTGAATACTCCTGGTGGGAGCCTAATCTCATGAATAAGTTTATTCAACCAGTAAAAGGCGACTGGAGTAATCTCACTAGGCTTTACTACAACAGTATCCCCCACTACGATCGCATGTGGAATAAACCAGAATGGCGACATTATCGGGAAGTTAAATGGCCCTATTATAGCGAATGCACCTAGAGGCTCTCTAACCACGTACTCATCAATACCCGAGGCTATCTGATCAAGACGCTCTCCCTTTAATAGAGTATAGCCTATTGCTATTGCAGTCTCTACATTCTCAATCATCCGCCTTACTTCTCCCCTAGCATCATCAATAGCCTTCCCATGATTCTGAGTAATTATCCTCGCAAGCTCCTCCTTATGCTTCTCCAAAACCTCCTTCATCCTAAAGAGATACTGTACTCTCGTGGTAACCGGGACATTTCTCCATTTATCGAATGCCCTTACAGCAGCTTCAACAGCCTCGTCTACCTCCTCGGGAGTGACAAACGGTACTTTGGCGATAACCTCGTCTTTAGCAGGGTTCATGACGTCGACCCATGTATCCGTCTCTGACTCCTTAAACTTACCATCTATATATATAGGTATCTTACCATAATCCTTCCTTACCTCAGGTAAAACAGCCATATCCAGAACACCTAGAGCAACCTAATCTATTATTTAGGAAATACACAAGCATATAAAAAAATTTTTAAACATTATGGATATGTAATCGAATAGAAATCTAAATTTATCATAGGTTATTAAACGAAGTGGGATTGACACTATATTAAATCGAAATAATATTTGTAGAAATAATTATTGAAATGGAAATTGTAAACAGTTTTGAAGTTATTTTTCAGCGAGTGGCTCTATCCGAGAATCCTCCTTAATTATCTCTACGATTGTAATGGTATTTGTCCTCTCGATCTCCTCTAGGTTAATGAGCTGCTCAAGAATATTTTTGACGAAGCTTTCCCTGTTCTTGGCCCTAGCTATTATAACAAAATCATTGTCCCCTAATACATAGTATACTGCCCATACCCCAGGTATCTTAGCCAGTTTCTCTCCAATACGCTTATGATACCCAGGACCATATTTAGCCTTGACTAAGGTAATTGTGAAATATTCATGTCCAATTAACTTTGGGCTTATCTTAGCATAGTATCCTTCGATAACACCCATCGACTCCATCTTCTTTATCCTATAGTAGATTGTGGACTTAGGTACACCAACTATCCTCGATATCTCGTCCAAAGACTTCCTGCAATCCTTCTGCAATACATCCAGTATTTTTAGATCTATTTCATCTAAATTGATCTTCCTCATGCTATTCAACCTCAAAATTGGATAGTTTCCAATCCTTTATATATATAAAACATGTTAGTAGGGAAAAAATTTTAATGAAAATATATTATCCGAGATGAGATATAACCCCCTAATAAGGGGGATAGATATTATTCTAAATAGCGGTGGGATCGATACTCTCTACAAAAATGTTCTGATAACCGCGAATTTAATGATCTCTTCTAAGTTAGATAGATGTGTATAGAATAGTAGAGACTCTTCTCCCCCGCCTATATAGTCCTTTTCCTCCAACGGGCTTCGTATGAATTCTCTGAGAGCTGGATGAATCTGCCGCTTCTTATAATCCTCGGACGAGTAGTATTTGGATTTCTCATCTGGCTTCCTCATAGGACATGCGATACCCTTATCATTAGGATAGTTGTCGGTTCCATGGAACTCCGCTACTCTCCTCCATTTCTTTTGATCCTTAAACTTCGTTTCTACAACAATGTACTTCCTCCTCTTATTCCCCAGATACTGGGTTTCACCATAACTTACTATAATCTGCAGTTTCTTCACAACTAGGTCCACTGTAAACTTTATCCCCAGATCCATTAGGACATCTTCCTGAGATGATAGTAGATACGGTATTATGATCTCATCGATATAGACATCTAGAGTCGATGGTAGATCCTCAACTTCAAGCGATGCCTTTAGCACCTCTAGTTGAGAAGCGTATAGGTTTACAGCCATTATCTTCTTATCCTCTAATAAATTCATCTCTTTAATTACCGGGACATAGTCTACATACACGTCTACCATGCCATCCTTCATAGACACATTTGCTATTCCCATTTTAAAACACCTAAAGACCTCCTTTTATCTATTGCGTCGCTTAATTAAATTGGTAACTTAAGTATATAAGGAGTTTTAACATGAAAATGAGTATAATTCGTGCTATTTTTTGGGGGTTCTCCATTGGAGTCACTCATCATATGATTCAGTACTTAAAGGAGCGATCATCACCCCCAATTAATACAATCATGTAATCCAAATTTAAGATAATTATTTATCGACTTCACCATCTATATTCAGAGGTCTCAAATTGGTAGTATATGTAAGTTGAGTTTTCCACAAATCGTAATCAAATACTTGATATATTTAATAAAAATAAAATAATTTGACATAAGAATATGATATCTAATTTTCATCTATAAGTTATATTTTTTAGAATTAAGTTTACGAATATATCATATTTTATTAACATATTATTCATAGAAGTTTAATTGAAAAATAAAATGAGACATGAGAGGCTTGTATCGCTATCTATTAACATAGTAATTATCTTGACGCCTATCATTCTCGCACTAATAGCTTCAGGAACTTCCGTATTCACATTATATGGGGGAGAGAGGCAAGATTCGTCAGGATACGCTACGTTGATCGGTAATAGTATGCCTGTGTTTAAAATACATTCAATTGCACTAGACAGGACGGATGATACACATATCCTGATCCACCTAAATATGAGCGTGGATATAAAGGATAGAACCAATTTTACGATAATTTATTTCGAAGGAGCTATTTACGAATGGGGGGATAACTCGAAGGTAGGTGAATTGATACTCCTAGACCAGCCTATTATATTCGGTAGGGGAGGGTATAATAGGATAGTTTATTTAATGTTGGTAGGTGAGAAGGATAAGCTGGACAGGCTTCAGATGGGAGAAGACACGTACATTGTCTATGGAGAAGTAGAATTCAATATCGATCACGAAGGATTGACCATAAAGTTCAGAATACCGATCTAAATCATGGTGATTTGAAATGGATACATCTGAAATAAATATATTGATGATAATAACTGGAGCGATGCTGATATTCACGATAATACTTAATCTACCTTGGATAGAGGTATATACAGTTTCCTCTGTAAACCCATTGTTTAGACTAGAGCTCACCCCATACAACTTTAATCTTGTAACAGCTGGAGAGACAATATCTACTCCCGAACTAGAGCTGCTTAATGATATATACATGTTCTATCTCCTCATCCTTGGTGGTTTGGCTGTGGCGAGCGGGGCTTCTTACAACACAGATCTGGGTTATCTTGTGTATAGAACAATCAAGAATAAAATCATATATATAGTGTCCATCTTTACCGGATTACTATTAATTGCATTCTTATATACACTATCCATAGGCCTAGTAACCTTGTCTAACATCGAATTCATGGGGTTGATAGTTGATGTGAAGATTGCAGGGAGCTTTATAGGAGTACAGCAAGGAGAGATCCTAGTTCCCCTAAAATTGAAAATTGGTCCAGGATTAGTGACGTCAATAGTCGCATCTATATTATCTGCATTAAGTTCAAGAATAAAACGTAGATATGATGTAGATTGATAAAAAGAAGTGGCTAAAACACATTAATATAGCTCTTTATCATGAGCCTCGTAACTCCAGTAGTCGATTATCTCATATACCTCTGCCCTAGTACTTAGTTTATCCAGGAAGTCTTTCTGGCTGCCTTTTTCCATAAGGCCCTTGTATATCTCTATAAGGGTCTTTACAGTGGCTCTAAATGATGTAGCTGGGAAGATCACTATCTTATACCCCCATTCCCTAAATTGGTCTACTGTGTAATATGGGGTCTTGCCAAACTCCGTCATATTAGCCAGCAATGGCACATCTAGTTCCTTAGAGAATCTCCTAAACTCTTCTTCGCTTGTCAACGCCTCAGGGAAGATTATATCGGCCCCTGCCTCGACATATGCCTTAGCCCGCTCAACCGCACTGTCAAACCCCTCTACGCCTCTTGCATCAGTCCTAGCAATGATGAGCATCTCCCGCCTTGCATTCACCGCATATCTAATTTTACGAATCATATCCTCAGTTGATATGAGCTGTTTACCAGTTAAATGCCCACATTTTTTAGGTAGAACCTGGTCCTCTATATGAATCGCAGCGGCACCCATCTTCTCAAGTATCCTAACGGTCCTAGCTACGTTAAGGGCTTCTCCAAAACCTGTGTCAGCATCGACTACTAGGGGGATACCTATTTTACTGGTTATTTCCCTTACAAAATATGCTAGTTCATCTAACGTCAATAGCCCCAAGTCCGGTAGACCAAGGGAGCCTGTTAATGCGGCTCCTGAGAGATAGACGCATTTAAAACCGACTTGCTCAGCGATGATGGCCGAAATTGGATTAAATACTCCAGGTGCTACAATAATGTCCTCAGACTCTATTAAGCTCCTAAGGTGTTTGCCGGGATTAGATAAGCCACGTAAGATAGGGATCATCGTACCAACCCCGCGTTAATAGCCTCATTAATTTCTTTGATGTCGCTGAGAGACTCTAGTCTCCAAACCATATCCCATATATCCTTGTAGTTACTCAACCTATCTTTCGTAAGCCTCTCAAACTTCTCATATAGTTCTTCACTTGACATCGGGTTCTTGAAATGTCC
>JALTNJ010000020.1 GCA_027000765.1 Nitrososphaeria archaeon
ATAAAGGATTTGATGTCTTGGGTGTAGATCTAGGGTTTACAGAAACACATCAAGTTGTCATGGATGTCACCAAATATGGCTTGGGAGGAGACATAGAACGTCTATTAGAAAAAGCAGGTATTATCGTTAATAGAAACCTATTATTCAATGATCCTAAAAGAGGCCTGCATTATGAAAACCCAGGTGGAATACGCCTAGGAGTCCAGGAAGTAGTCCGGTTAGGAATGGGGCCTGATGAGATGGATACAGTTGCCGATTTCTTCAAGAAAGTTATAATAGATAAGGAAGACCCTGTAAAGATCAGGAGGATGGTAGCCGAGTTTAGAAAAGATTTCCAGGAAGTCAAGTACACCTTCGTCTCTGGAGCAAAGGCCCATGAATTTATTAAACTCTTCTAATAACCCATTTTTTATAAAAAGTCGTCTATGGTTCTCTGAATATTTTTAGAGAGAACCCAGCTTCTCCCTCTCTTTTTAACAACATTTGCTTCTCGAAGTATATTCAAGTGATATCTAACACATGCCTTTGACAAATTAAGCTTCTCAGCTATTTCAGAAGTTTTTCCAGTATAGTTTTCCTTAAGAAAACCAATAATTTTACTCCTGTTTATTATTCCCACAGAGTAGTTTCTACGACCATCTATTATTGCATTTGGATCTATACTTACCATCTAGATCACGATCTTTCCAGTTATCTATAGCCACTAATCCTATTCTAAAATTGAAAGAATACAACGGCAACAATAAAATTTTGATTTTCCTTATTAAGGTAAACGTAGCATAGCTAACCAATCATATTTGTTGTATATTGTTGTATGCGGCCGCCGGGATTTGAACCCGGGACCCCCGGCTTGGGAGGCCGATGTGCTACCAGGCTACACCACGGCCGCATTTCTACGTAATAATTTATTTCTCTTACAGGGATTAATTTATGTTTCCAATCTATTTCTTCAGTGGCATTTGTTTATTTAATTATGCTATGATTTATATCTTCCTTGACATGATTGAATTTATGAGTTGATGGGTGGTATAAATGGTTAGATGCCCGTCGTGTGCCTCTGAAATGAAGTTTGATAGGAAGATACGAATGTTTGTATGCAAAACCTGCGGCCTTTCGTTATCTCGTTTTGAATTAGACCTCTTACGTGACAAAAAATATGATGAATATGAACAAGCAGATATTGTCGACGAGTATTATGAGTGGTGGCAAAGTCGTAAAAAATAATTTTTAGATTTAAGTTATGGTAACAGAAAATGGTAAGAGCCATAATAGTCACCGGCTTAGCCGGCTCTGGAAAAACCATGTTGTCATATTCCCTTTTAGAATGGTATCGTAACATCAAACAAGATGTAGCCATCCTCAACCTCGATCCGGGTGTTTTAAACCTTCCTTATAAACCTGATATAGACGTTAGAGAATTCATAAACATATGGGATCTAATGGAAAAACACTCAATTGGTCCTAATAGCTCTCTCATTCTAAGCATGGACCTTCTCTTGGAGTATGTAGAGAAAATAAACTCTATTATCCGCTCTATAAATCCAAAGATACTAATAATAGATACTCCTGGGCAGATGGAGGTCTTCGCATATCGGTTAAGCGGCAAGTTTTTTGTTGATTTACTTGATGCCGAGGAAAAACTTCTTCTCTTTGTAATGGATGGTGTCTTTGTCTCTGATGCTAGAAACTTAATATCCAATCTACTAGTCTGTGCTTCTGTAAAACTTAGATTTGAGCTACCATTGCTTCTTGTATTAAATAAACTCGACCTGCTTTCTGAGGATAAGGAAAAGAGTCTTCAGAAATGGCTAAAAAGCTCCAAGTTCCTATATGAGGAACTTATCTCTCATTATAATGATGATGAGGCAATGTATTTAGTCAAGATGTTCAGACTGATGAAGTCATATCATCTCTTTACGAATTATATTCCTGTATCCGCTATTACTCTAGATAATATGGATCTCTTAATTCAGGCTATATCAAGAGTTTTAT
>JALTNJ010000021.1 GCA_027000765.1 Nitrososphaeria archaeon
ATATGTATATTACTCAAGGAAAGATTAAAATATTATATCTATAAATCTATATATTCGTTAAGTATTTTGGAGTTGTTCTAATTTGAGGAAATTATTAGTTGTATCTGTTATCGCGCTTGTGCTTTTTCTATCGGTTACGCCTATCATGAAAGTTAATGCAGTGGCAGACACAGTCTACTCAGCTACATTCGGTGGAACATCTACTGAAAGATGGGTAGTAACATCAGGGAACATCATTGAAAGTAGAGGTATAGGAACATATTCTGCAAATGTCATCATAGAGGTCTATAGTAATAATACGGTATATGTAGTGCTTGACTTGACACCGTATGTATATCTAGAGTTTTTGCTTGATCTGAGAGTGATGAGAGAATACTCTAGTGGAATGACATTTATAACAGCATCAAAGACATATAACTGGGGAAATTACATAGATCGGTATAGTGTATTGATATTTATATATCCCAATGGACAATTAAAAATGAGACTGTTTGAGACATACGTTAACTTAAATACCAATCCTCCGACAATTTACAACTATGTGAACTATGTTACTGCAACACAGATAGTAGCCTAGTTAGGGTAGGTCATTACCATTCTCTTTCTCCTTTTTCTATTTTTCTCCAATGGTTATAATATCTATGGCTATATAACATCAATAGAGATTTATAAATTACTTATCTTTAAAATTTATTTTTTACAATTAAATTAATTTTATTTGGTATGTCTAAAAATTGTGAGGGGCTTTTACTGGGTTTAAGCAAGTTAAAAAAAGGCGCCTTATCTATGTTTTTTCTTGAGGTGTTTTCCTTAGCTGGGTTGCTCCTTGTTTTACTGTGGATGACGCCTTACTATTATACAATGTATACACATGAAGAAATTGAGCGGGATATTGTGGTAAGATGGTATTTGTCTTCTCAACTGTCCTTATATGTTATGCTTGTATCAGGAATAATCGGCCTGATTATTTTGTATAGATACTGGTATAAAGCTACGGTTCATCTAGAAGAGTGCGACTGGAATAGATTTGAAATAGGTAAGGTGGGTATGCTGTTGACTTTAATAGGGGGAATAACATTAGTGGCGATAGTTACCGGTGCTACTTACATAGTTTCTACATCCTCACCCATGGACTACTTACACTATCATGGTCCAACCTCGCCAAATGACATTATATCGCTTTACATGATGGTCTCTTGGATATTGACCATACCTTGTTTCATAGGAATAATTCTTGGAGTAGTTGGTATGATAATGTTCTCGATAATGCTTATCAGGCTTAGCAGGGAAAACGGTGTCTCTCCTAACTTTCATACCGCCGGGATCATTTTATTGATGGCAGTCATATTATCAGTGCCAAGTATATTGAATATCCTAGGATGGGTATTGATGATAGTGGCGAACATAATTATATATGTTGGAGCTAAAGAAAGCATTGAAAAACTGAGGCACGCATCAAAATAAAAAACTAGAGAGAAATAAATAGGAGGCTAACCCTTTACCACAGCAAGAGGCATCAACCTAACGACTCGTTTAGCTAGGCCAACTACTTCAGCAACTTCAGCAACCTCATCCGAGTCCTTATATGCTCCCGGACTCTCTTCGGCGAGTGTTGCTTTGCTTTCTGCTCTTACTATAATACCTCTTTTCCTTAATTCATGGACAAGTGTATCTGCCCTATAGGCTCTTTTCGCTGCAGCCCTACTCATTACCCTCCCACTACCATGCGGCGCTGATCCAAAACTTATTTCCAAGCTTTTAGGTACTCCAATTAATATATAGCTGGCTGTGCCCATGCTACCAGGTATAAGTACCGGCTGGCCTATATTCTGATAATCCTTGGGGACTAAAGGATGGTCTGGGGGTAATGACCTCGTGGCACCTTTTCTATGGACATACACCTTTACTTTCTTGCCATCAACTGTATGTTCCTCTAGCTTTGCTATATTATGGGCAACGTCATAGACTAGTTTCATGCCAAGGGA
>JALTNJ010000022.1 GCA_027000765.1 Nitrososphaeria archaeon
ACTTATCTTAATACCGCCGCCATACTCCTCTTTAAGCTTATCCGGATGGCCACGTGCAATTATCCTACCCATATCTATGATAGCAACATCGTCACAAAGCTCATCAGCCTCCTCCATATAATGGGTGGAGAGGATGATTGTCTTACCCCTGTTATTCAGCTCCAGTATAAAGTTCCAGAAGTCTCTTCGTACATTGGGGTCTAATCCGCTAGTAGGCTCATCCAGCACTATAACTTCAGGATCTGTAATTAGGGATGCCGCTATAGCTATTTTCTTAACCTGTCCCCCCGAGAGCTTACCAACCCTCTTCCTTAGAATCTCATCGTCAATACCTAGGATACTTCTTATATCCTCTAGCCTATCATCAAAATCCTCTTTAGACAAACCATAAAGATCAGCGAAGAACCTTATGTTGTCATATCCAGTCAGCATTTTATATAGCATAGGCTCCTGTGGTACAAACCCGATAATATATTTTACATCCTCATCAATACCGACTTCAAAGCCTTTGATAGAGACCTTCCCTTCATCAGGCTGACGGAGCCCGACGATAATCTCCATTAAAGTGCTTTTACCCGCTCCATTTGGACCAAGCAACCCAAATACCGCACTATCCTCTATCTCTAATGTAATGTTCCTCAAAACAGTTTTATCTCCATATGTCTTGGTAATTCCCTCTGCAACTACTGCTTTACTAGGTGTCAATAAGCAACACCCTCAGTCTATTATGCATCCATATATTGATAAGAAGTTATCTCTCATCAAATATGGATGTAATAATGCTTTGAACAACTAATAATAATTAGCTTGCTGTTATTAAAAACCTAGTTAGTGACCCTTTCTCACCATCTTATTCCACGAGTCTATCAACTCTCATCCTAACATATTTTATAGCTTCATCAACGTTTCCATCAAGAGCCAGCCTCATTAGTTCCTTGTCCTCGATCAGTTCTCTATACATCTTCATCCTGGTTTTATATGGCACACCACGCTCCTTCATATATGTCTTTAGATGGTACATCGCCTCTAGCAGAGTGGACAGATATTTCTTGGGCTTAAGGCACTTCTCGATCTCCCTCAACGCAAGTATCGCAACTAATGTAGATTTACCTGCTGAATACACTGTAAATTTCAGGCCATGTAACTCCGTCTCCACCGGCATAGCTACTTGGGTTAGGGCTGCGTTTGTAGATAAAATATGTAGCTTCTTATGTTTTACACAGATATCCTTAATCCTCTTCTCAATATCATTGAGGTTTGGAACGGTGTATATAATTAGGTCGCTTTGGATAATCAACTCCTCGACCCTATCTATCTCCCTAACATCACCCTTGATGAGATTAATACTTTTATTATTGGCCATTTGAATAAGTTCGTCTGTGAATTCAAGTGAGTAGACTGTGATCAGTGGTCCGTATTTTATAAATCTCTTAGCTTTCTTCGTCGCCTCATATCCACCGCCCAGAATCAACACCTTAAACCCCGTGATATCAACATACATAGGTATCCTCATTTATAATTCACCACATTCTCTATAAAGCGATAAAATTTATCTACCTCTCTACCATCAAATACGGATACTCCCTTAAACACAGTGGAGTCCGCGTTCTCATAGATTCTTCTGCTAAGGAATATCCCGTATAATTCCACTTTATCTCTAAGGGGCTGAAGGTATCTGATGGCCTTAAGGCTCTGTAGAGACATAAAAACTATGTACGCAGCTTGATATTCTGATATTTGGGACACCATTTTATCCATGGCTTCTACATCAATAATGAGGTCATATAACTCCACCACTATACCTCCTCTCTGTAAGACGGTTTCCTTTAGGCGTCTATCGACATATCTAGAGCAAAACAGTATTGGCCTCCAGTCAAACCACTGGATTAGACGGATTACCCCAGTTGAATTATGTATTTTTGGAACAAGATAACAACCACCACATAAGGAGGAGGAATAGTCTTTTA
>JALTNJ010000023.1 GCA_027000765.1 Nitrososphaeria archaeon
TATTTACAACTGGATCCCGTTCAACGGGGGGCTTAGGCCTCCTAGATATTAACGTAGGTATAACGACGTCCTCAACAATCCTGACACGCAGCTCCCTACGAGGAGCCTCCTCAACGGTCTCAACAGACCGCCTTCCTAATACCCTATTCAAGACATATATAGAGCCTAGGAGGAGAAGGCCGATAAGCAGGAGAAGGTATAGGTTAACCGTGTATACCTGTACAACCTTAGTGACCTTGGGATACCATGCCTCACCCGGGTGTATAGTGGCTCTGACTGTGAATGATACTATGGTGAAGGGTGGGTCTATGGAGATAGAGAAGTATCCTATTCCACTTGTATAAGCTTCATACACCGTGGAATCCACATATATCTGGACAAGACGGTCTGCAAAGGGTTTGTCAGGCGGCACTACGGCCCTGCCATGTATAGTCGGCTTGACAATAGGGTATATGACTACCTTGGGAGACACATCTATCTCAAAATCTATATCCATATATGTAACAGTGAAAAACCTATAGGTCTTGGCTGGAGCATATTCCTTATACGCCTCCACATCAACACCTATGATATGCCTCCCAATCACAGTATCAGGTGGGAGTGTAAATGAAGTGGAGAACCTATCTCTAACCGGGAACCTACCCATGAAGACATCGTCTATATAGATGGATACCCTCCTAGACATGTTCACGGCAGAGGGGGATAGGGATATCGTGATATTAAGGGGGAGGCCTGGATAAGCCTTCTCATCAACCTCAATAGATACACTTGTCCTGATGTATAGTAGCTTGACTACAGTCTTGTTTATAGCCGGTGCATATACCTCCACATCCCTCTCACTCGGGATATAATATACTGTTACTAGGACACTATCCCGATATACATAGGGAAGCCTTACGTCAAAAGAATAGTCTCCCGAGGCGTTCGATACAGTAGTATACTCCACCCCCCCTACATGGAGACGGATAACCCTATATGAGAGGCTCGTGTTACGTGTGTATAGCCTCCCATATACCTGTATGACACTACCTACCCAGGCCTCACTGGAGTTTACATATATGGTTAGAAACGTCTCCTCCTTACCCTCGTAATAGAGTTGATAACCATGTTCACTCTCCTCCTCCAACGACTCTATCTGCGTTAGGAGGAGTTTAAGCAGGGCCTCAATCTCCTGAGACAGGTTTCTAAGCTCATCCCTAGCCTCTGTAAAACGCCCATCAACCACCTTATACTTCGAGAAGGCCCTGAGTAGCTCATCTATAGCCTCAAGGAGATCCTGATAAGTTATATTTGCATGGGCTAAGGATACCCTAGCCTCATAAAGCTCCTCCAGAGCCTCCTTAAACGCCTTGAAGTTGATGTAGTCCATGGCATGGCCTATGTGGAACCTAGTCTCATTGACGTCTTTATCAAGGCTTATGATAAGTTCATTCATCCTAGATAAGATGTATTCAAGGTCTGAAGGAACATACATATCCCTATACAACTCTATTAGAGAGGTTAGATTATAGTCCTCGGGATATAATATAGCTTTGAATAGAAGAGCGTAGTAAAACAGTAGGGAGGCGTCTACCTCAACCCCCACCGCCTCAGGATCCTCATGCAGGGGTATATTGCTATAGGCATATACAGTTAGGGGCTGTATCAAGACCATCGCTAGTATAATGAATGTAAATAGCTTCATACACCCGCCAGCCATTCCATCAAAACCTCCGGTGCAATTATAAGTAGGACTCTATACGCCACTATAACGCTGAAGATGATGAAGAATAGTACATCGCTTACCCGTAGACGCCTATCCACAGCCCTTGGAAATGGGCTGAATAACGCCCTCAATACATAATAGGCCAGGATATATAGGGATATGTACACGTCTAGACGGAGCTCACCTAATACTATCAGTATTGTCGATATCGATGCTATGGCTGTGGCTAGGGATATTATAAATACACTGGTCCGTGGAAC
>JALTNJ010000024.1 GCA_027000765.1 Nitrososphaeria archaeon
TGAACCATTTTTTACATCACCCTACCATGTGACGCCATATGCACCTGATTTACATAGCTTAGTAAGGCTGGGATATTCATCCCCCTTAAGATAGCCACATACATATGGAAAGACTTCCAGGACAAACTTCCTATATGAACAGTGGAGCCTACCCTTTAGATACGTGTTATATAGGTTATTCAGCTCTTCCCTAGCACCTCTATTTAATATGAAGAGGCGTAGCCTATACTGAGGAATACGGCCATCATATACCGCTCCAGCCCTATTAGCAGAGTAGATAAACCACGGAAGCAACATGTTAATATACCTGAAGAGTGAGAAATACCTCTTTTTATTCATCCTACCAAATAGTATATCGAGTTTAGACCATTCCCTCAACAACCTTATCTTTTCCCCTAGGGAGATGGAGCCGCTTCTAAGTATCATATCAAAATATGCGTAGAAAACATCCTCTATCTGGTTAGAATTGGAGCTAAGCAGGTTCCTTATCTCGGTTATAGATATACTGCTCGAAAGCCTCTTCATCAATATATCGAATGGAAGATTCTCCATCGGCGTTGAAACAAAATCTATATCTACTCCTGCAGCGGCTTCCTGAAGAAGGTTGACCGCTAGCCTTGCGTCTCCCCTTGAAGACCTAATTATCTTGTCGATGACCTCATCGGGTATAGATAGACCTTCTGCAGCTATGATCCTCTTTAAAAGGATCGTTATCTGCCTAGGTGTAAGTGGTTTAAACTCAATAACCTTAAAACTCTTTAGCAACTCCTTATGCGATGTGGGATCAGGCACGTTGGCCGCTGCAATTATAGGGACTTCCTTCCTTGAAGCTATGTCTAGAACAGCCTTTAACCCACCTGTATCGGCCTTAGGGTCTATGCCATCTATCTCATCGAAAAATATTAGGATATTACGTCTACCGCCTCCAGATGTGAATGAGTCAAGTGTATTCGACTGTGTAAGGTGCCCAACCTTAGCATATATGCTCTGTGCAGTCCTATAGTCGCTCGCGTTCAACTCAACAACATGAAAACTGAGTTCATTAGCCAATGCATAAACAGCTGTGGTCTTCCCAATACCAGGGGGGCCAGTCAATAATACACCGGGATTGTCTCTAACCCCCCTTTGCCAGTCCACAATCCATTTTAAAAGCTCCCTTTTAGCCTCCTCATTACCAACTATCTCATTTAAGACCCTAGGCCTATATTTCTCTGTCCACAACATTTTCATCCAGTCCCTTTAAACGCCCCAGCTAACTCAGCGAGCATAGCCGTTAACTGGACCTCTTCATATGCACCCTCAGTCATTCTAAAGTCGTATTTAGCCAGGATCTCAGCCGTCTTGGGATTCAGAAGATTCTTCATCATAAGTTCATTTAATATAAGCTTTATAACCTCCTGGCCATCCACGCCTGAAACAGCCTTGAACTCAAATAGTTTATCCACGGCCTCCTTGAACTCACCCAGCCTCAGCTTCTCTATTATGCCAGATATCACACCCGGCGTGACCTTACCAACTATTTCATCTACATCACTGACTTTAGGCTTTCCACCCGATACATTTACCACGGACTGTAGGAGGTTAATAGCCCTTCTAAGATCCCCTGCAGAAACCTCATATATCCTCTCGAGAACGTCATCCGAACAATTAATTTTCTCAGACTCACAGATCGACTTTAGATATTTAATGGCTAACTCCCTTGGAATACGTTTAAATTTAAACGTTGCACACCTACTCTGAATCGGGCTAATTATTCTAGTCAAGTAGTTACATATGAGTATAAATCTAGTAGTCCTAGAATATATCTCCATAATCCTCCTTAAAGCGGTCTGAGCCTCGGATGTCATCATATCCGCTTCATCGAGTATAACAAGCTTGAAGGGAACCTCTTTAGTAGGCGTAAAATACTGTGAAAACACCTTAACCTTCTCCCTAATTACATTAATCCCCCTCTCATCCGAGGCATTCAACTCTAGGGTATACTCCCTCCATTTATCTCCATATAACATTCTAGCTATGACAAGTGCAAGTGTAGTTTTACCAGTGCCAGGTGGCCCAGCGAACAGGAGGTGAGGCATCTCCTGGATGTTATTCATAATATTTTTTAGGCTGGCCACCACCTCCTCCTGATCAACAACCTCGTCCAATGTCTTTGGGCGATACTTCTCAACCCATAGTGTATCTATCCTAGAAAAGCTCATTTTTATAAACACCCCATATATTAACACTACCCAGTTACATTAAAAATTATTGAATGTGGTTATAATAGTATTTATGAAGAGAGTATGAGAATCGGTATTTCAGACCCAGAAATAGCATTATTAAATGCTGTGAAGAAGTTTGAGAAGATAAATATGAAGACAATAGATAATTTGCCGCCTATTAGATGTGCATCTACAGTCATTTCTAGGAAGGGTAGGGGGGAGGAGGTTAGGCTCCCTGTGTGGCTTGCTGAATACTTAATTGAGAGGGGTAAAGTCAATATCTCAGAATCCTCGATAAAGATACTGACCCAGAACCTTTGGAGAGAGTTGGCTCAGCCCGCTTCAAGGGCTAGTATAGCTAAGATAGACCCTCGTTTCTATACCATTGTACATATATATGGCTTGATCTTGAAGAAGGGAGGAATTATAGGTTCTAGGCCGATGGCTAATAGGGATGATATTAGGGCTGCTATAAACAAGAGGAAGGAGGTTATAAGTAAACTGAGCAATATTGATCTTGGGATAATGGAGGATAGGCTTACTTTTGAGGAGAAGATCCTCCTAAATAAGCTTAGGGCTGTTAATAAGGAGTGGGATAAGATTATTGGAGTAGATTAGTATGACAGAGGAATTATCTCTAGAAGCCCGTATACTAAAGTTCTTTAAGGAATTTAGGGATGAGCATGATAGACTCAAGTATGTTGAGATGATAAACGCCTTACCCGCGTTGGAGGATAAGGTTGTAAAGATCGATTTCAACGATTTATTCTACTATGAGAGGGAGTTGGCTCAAGAGCTTACTGAGAATCCATTTGAGTTTATAGATGCTGCGAAAACCGCGGTTATAGAGGTTTTGAAGGTAGAGAGGCCGCTGGATGTAATGCATATTAGTAAGGACCATATATACGTAGCGGTCTCCGGGGAAGAACCCGGGTACCCAGTTAGGCTTAGGAGTATATCCTCCAAGTATATTGGGAAACTGATTACTGTACAGGGGCTATTGGTTAAGGTTACCCAGATTTTCAGCGTCCCGGTTAAGGCGGTGTATGAATGTAATGTATGTGGGGCGGAGATAGTCGTTGAAAGAAGGAATATATCTGAGAAGATGAGTAAACCATCTTGTCCAGAGCATAGGAGGGCATCCTGTAAACTCGTTAAGGAAAAGACTCTATTCACAGATATACAGTATGCAAGGATACAGGAGAGGCCTGATGAACTGCCTCCAGGTCAGATACCTAGGTTTATAGACGTTATATTTGAGAAGCCAATGGTGGATAAGGCGTATCCCGGGGACTTCGTCAAGGTAATTGGAGTACTGGATATTAGGCAGAGGCAGCGTAGGGATAGGCTTGAATATGACTTTATCCTTGTTGGAAACTATGTCGAGAGCCGTGAGAAAGAGGCGTTTGAAGTCGTAATCACTAGGGAGGAGGAGGAAGAGATTAAGAGAGTGGCGAGGGAACCCGGTTTCTATGACAAGCTGATAAGGAGTTTTGCCCCGAGTATATATGGCTATAATGAGATTAAGGAGGCGTTATTACTTAGCTTGATAGGTGGAGAGGATAAGGAGCTGAGGGACGGGACTAAGATCAGGGGCAAGATACATATTCTATTGGTTGGAGACCCCGGTCTAGCTAAGAGCCAGCTCCTTAAATATGCTGCATACATAGCTCCAAAAGGGATATACACCAGTGGCCGTGGTTCAACAGCAGCCGGGTTAACGGCTGCCGTTATTAAGGAGCCCGGTGGAGGAATGAGTCTAGAGGCGGGGGCAGTCGTCTTAGCTGATATGGGGGTATGTGCAATAGATGAGATTGATAAGATGAGGAATGAGGATAGAGTTGCTCTACATGAGGCAATGGAGCAGATGACGGTGTCGATCTCTAAGGGAGGGATAATAGCGACTCTAAACGCTAGGACAACTATAATAGCCGCTGCA
Source organism: Nitrososphaeria archaeon (assembly GCA_027000765.1). Classification (GTDB taxonomy): domain Archaea; phylum Thermoproteota; class Nitrososphaeria; order Geothermarchaeales; family JDFR-13; genus Geothermarchaeum. The sequence goes on from JALTNJ010000024.1 coordinate 4,144, forward strand.
AACCCGGTTGACGGCATATTCAATCCCTATAAGCCTCTAGTAGCCAATATAAACCTGCCTGTAACCCTGATATCTAGGTTTGACTTGATACATACAATTAGAGACGAGTTGAGTGAAGAGAGGGATAGGAGGCTAACGGAGCACATGATCCTAGCTAGGGAAAGCGACATTCCATATGAAGACACGTTCGACACGACGTTTATGAGGAAGTTCATCGCGTATGCCAGGAGACTTAATGTTAAGATGACTAGAGAAGCATCTGACCTACTACAAGAGTATTTCATAAATATGAGGAGACAAGCGAGTATGACGGAGGACGTGAGTTCAATACCGATTACACCTAGGCAGTTTGAAGCACTTATTAGACTGGCTGAGGCGAGTGCAAGGGCGCATTTAAGGACTAAAGTCACGGAAGAAGATGCGCGGATAGCTATTAATCAGATGAACCTGTATCTGAGGCAGGCTGCTATGGATATGACGACTAAGCAGGTAGACGTCACCCAGATTATGACCGGAACCCCCGCTAGAAAGGCTTCTAAGACATCCACTGTATTGAGCATCATTAGGGATCTGGTGAATGAAAAAGATGGAGAAGCTGTTAATGAGGAGGATATAGTGGATACCGTGATTAGGAAGACGCATATTAAGAATAGGGATGAGATAATGGAGATAATTGATAAGCTTAAGCAGAATGGCGTGATATATGAGCCGATGCCAGGGTTCTATAAACCAGTACATTCTAAATAATGGTTTTATAGTATTAGAATATTGAATACAGATGAAAATAAGAGACCTACCCCTTCCCAAATACATTATAGAGCATCTGGAGAGCCTTGGATATGATGAGTTATATCCACCGCAGGAGTTAGCCGTGGAAAAAGGGCTTTTCTCAAATAAAAACATGGTTATAGCTACTCCAACGGCTAGTGGAAAGACCTTCATAGCGATATTAGCTGCTATACATCAGCTTCTGGTTGATAGGGGATCTAAAATCATTTATCTAGTTCCTCTCAAGGCTTTAGCCAGTGAGAAGTATAGGGAGTTCAAGGAGGTATTTAAAATACCCGTTTCAAATAAGAAAATCCGGATATCCATAGCCACGGGAGATTATGACACGCCCGGCGAGGAGCTCAAATACGCCGATATAATTATAGCGACTAACGAGAGGATGGACTCTATCCTTAGACACGCACCCTCATGGATAAATAGAATTAGGCTTGTAATAGCGGATGAAGGGCATTTAATCGGTGTTTCAGACAGGGGACCCGTGTTGGAATCCCTCCTAACCAGGCTTAAGATAGAGTTTAGAGACATTAGAATAATCGTCTTAAGCGCTACTATAAGCAATAAAGGAGACTTTAAACAGTGGCTTAAGGCAAATGTAGTCTACTCAGATTGGAGACCTGTTCCACTCCGTGAGGGAGTGATATATGATCATATGGTGGTCTACTCAGACTATTCCGAGCAGGAGTTTCCCCGATACACAGGCGACCCTATACTAGATAATGCGTATAAAACTGTGGAGGAGGGAGGCCAGGTTATTATATTCACCCAGACTAGGAGAGAGGCAGTGGGAAAAGCCAAGAAATACGCTGAATTCATGGGGCATAGGACAAGTGTCTTTGATGAGGAGAAGAAGAAGGTACTAGAGGAGGCTTCTAGGCAGATCCTGGAGAGAGGGGAGGTGACTGACTTAAGTAAGACACTCTCAAACGTATTGAAATCCGGAGTTGCATTTCACCATGCTGGGCTGAGCCCCGCCCATAGAGAGATAATCGAGGATCTTTTTAGAAGAGGCTATATCAAGTTATTAACCGCCACACCTACATTGGCTGCTGGGGTAAACCTCCCAAGTAGGAAAGTCATTATAACATATACTAGTAGAAGGGGATTTGGAGGATATCAAGAGGATATATCGGTATTTGAATATAAACAGATGGCTGGTAGAGCTGGGAGACCCCAGTATGATGAAAACGGGGAGGCACTGCTCTATTCTAGATATGAGAATCTCGTTGAGATACTTATAGAGACCTATTTAAAGGGAGAACCAGAGCCACTGGTCTCACACCTACTGGAGGGGGAGAATCTGGAGAGCCAGCTCCTTGGGCTGGCAGCCACATATAGGAAGATAGGATCGGAGCAGATAAGCAGCTTCCTATTCAATACACTATGTAGTATTCAGGAGCCTGAGAGAAGGATTATGGTGAGGGGTCAGAGAGCCCTCGAGACCCTTATCGATGGTGGATTAATGATCTATAATAGGGAAAAAGACATGTTTAGACCCACGTCCCTGGGCCAGAGGACGGCTGAGCTGTATATTCTACCGTCAACAGCGATATATCTAAAGGATGTAGTGATTAGAAACAGGAATATTGAGAAACCTCCAGAGCCGGTATTACTCCTTTATTATATAAGTAAGACACATGACATGGGCGTCCTAAACGTTAGGAAGAAGGAGCAGGAGAATATCATTAGGGAGCTGGAGACTAGATACATGGATATCTTAGGAGATTATCTACATGCTTTGATAGAGAACTACATGCTGTACTATGATGAGAGGGAGATGTCTGCATGGAAGATAGCCTTTGTATTGAGGGATTGGATAGAGGAGAAGAGTGAAAACGATATCCTAAGAAACTGGGGGGTAGAGCCTGGAGACCTCTATATTATCAGGAGTAACGCAGAATGGCTATGCTACGCCGCCAGAGAAATTTCGAGGCTATTTAAAAACACGGTGTTTGAGAAGGAGTATACTAAACTTGTTCTCCGCGTTAGACATGGTGTTAAGGAAGAGCTGCTACCCCTTGTGGAGATACCCGGTATTGGGAGGAGAAGGGCTAGGGCGCTATATATTCATGGCTATAGACGGCTCTCCGACTTTAGGGATGCGAAGGAGGAGGAGTTGATTAGTATCCCGGGTATCGGCAAGGCGCTGGCGAAGAAACTTATTGAGGAGGCCAGAGGCCCATAGACTCTATACGGGAAAGCAGCTTTAAAAGACGGGCTTCAGCTGCCTTAACATAGATCTCTAGGCTCATCGCCTCCTCAATATCCGTCTTAGACAAGTATTTAGAGAGGTACTTGTTCCTCAACAACATTTCAATAGCCTTATCCCTAGTAACTCCCCCTGCTAGGAATATCTTCCTAAGCTCTTCATGGACACGCTGCCTATCAGCCCCCTTCAAAGTAGCCTTCTGAAGAATTAGGTCACTGTATATATAAGGCTCCTGCCTCCTAATGTTCTCCAACGCCCTCTCCCTATTGATAAACATGCCCTCAACCACTTTCTTCATAGTCTTCAACTGTTCATCCAGCAATAGGAATAGCTCTGGAACTATACACCTCTCGAAGGAGCTGTTAGTCAAGTCACGCTCATGCTCAAGGACTATATTCTCCAGTATACCTACTGCGTATCCACGTATGACCTTGGCTAGGCCACAGACCCTCTCACTACCGATGGGGTTCTTCTTATGCGGCATAACCGAGGAGCCCACCTGGCCCTTACCAAAGGGCTCGAAAACCTCCTCGATCTCACTCCTCTGTAGATTCCTAATCTCCCTACCCAACTGGTCTAATATGCTGGAGAGGCTCACGAGAGATAGTAGATAAGAGGCTAACCGGTCTCTAGGGAGAACTTGAGTATAGAAAGTTGCTTTACCAAGCCCCAAGTTCTCCATTAAACTGGATTCAGCAACATCGCCCTTTGGATAAAGCTCGGCCTGGGAACCTACAGCGCCCCCAAGCTTCCCTACATCAACATAATTAAACATTTCATTGATGATATTAAATGCCCTAACTAACTCATCTATGAACAACCCTAGTTTAAACCCATATGTAACTGGTATAGCCGCCCTGCCATGGGTCCTACCCAATATTGGAGTC
>JALTNJ010000025.1:0-1561 GCA_027000765.1 Nitrososphaeria archaeon
AGGTGTATTCCTATGGATTCAATCCAGTGAAGATGCTGTCTAAAATCGGGGTTAACAAGGCCTTCTGCCTAAAAGCGAGGGTCCTCAGAGGCATAGACGTCCTGAGACACTTGATATGCGTTGTATCGGGCTTGGATTCCTTAGCCGTTGGGGAGAATCAGGTAATGGGTCAAGTGAGGAAGGTTTATACATATTGTAAAGACAATGGGTATCTGTCTGAGCAATTAGAGATTCTCTTTAATGAAGCATTTAAAACGGGTAGGAAGGTAAGGGCCCGGATAACATTTAAAGTAGTTGACTATGCGAAGGCAACTACAGATATCATTAATGAAGAAGGTGTAAAGGGAAATATCCTCGTTATAGGTACAGGAGACATGGCTAGAGACGTGTTGTCGATTCTAAATAGTGAAGTAAAATATATTGACCTCTACATCGCTGGCCGTCACGGGAAGAGTACAAAGCTTGTATCTAAATATGGAGGTAATCCTATTGACATCAGTGAGATACATAATGTACTACCGTTATCAAATGTCATAATTACATGTGTATCAACTAAAAAACCGATAATTACAAGTGAACATAGGCCCTTAATCCGTGAAGGTACTTTGATAATAGACTTGGGAATGCCGCCAAATGTATCCATAAAGGATCACAAGGGGGTTAAGATATACAACATCCTCGACATAAGTAGTTATATAAAAGAAAGGTATAAGGAATCTGGCAGTAACATTGAATACCTCTATTCCTATATCGATGAAGAGATCAGTGAATTCAGGAAAAGGGTTGGAGATGATATTATTGAGACTATAATAAGGAGGATATATGGTAAGGCGGAGAAGATAAGGAGAGAGGAGTTTGAAGAAGCTGTTAAAGAACTTAGGAAGATACTAGGGGATGAAACACTATTAAAAGATGTCTTGAAGATCCTAGACATATATTCCTGGTCTCTCATAAAGAAGCTATATCATCATCACATCGAGGTTTTTAGGCGACTGAGGGATCAGGGAAAGCTTGACGATACTACTCTAAATATCATTACCAAGCTATATTTGATAGGTGATGACGATGAAGATAACAGTGGGTAGCCGTGGAAGTAGGCTGAGCCTAGCTCAGGTGGAGGAAGTCATAAAAATTCTGAAAAAAGCTTACCCTTCTCTATCAGTAGAAGTCACTACAATAAAGACAAGGGGGGATATCGATAGGGAGACGCCTCTCTATATGATGAGGGAAAAAGGTGTATTTGAAAAGGAAGTTAATAAGGCGTTATTAGATGGATTGATAGACATTGCGGTCCACAGCGCTAAGGACGTTCCTCTAGAAACGATGGAAAATGAGCTGGAGATATTTATACCGGTACGCAGAAGCAGATACGATGCACTGGTATCATTAAATGGATGGTCTCTGGAAGACATACCAACAAACTCTGTTATCGGCACATCCTCATTGAGGAGAATCAGTTTTCTAAGGTTAATTAGAAAAGACTTGAGGGTTGGTAATATAAGGGGGAATATCGACACCCGAATAGAAAAGCTTCGTAATGGACTATATGATGCATTAATTC
>JALTNJ010000025.1:1571-1948 GCA_027000765.1 Nitrososphaeria archaeon
GCTATCGCTAGATATGTTCATACCTGCAGCCGGTCAAGGTGCATTAATAGTTACAGTTAGGAGAGACGATAAGAGGCTTGTGGAGATAATGAAGAGGATAAACAATTTTAAGGCATATACAGAGGTATTCGTCGAGAAGAAGATTATAGAGAAAATTGGCGCAGGATGTAGAGTCCCAGTGGGAGTGACTTGCATATATGATGAGAGTAGAAGAGAAGTCAAGATATACATGGGTATTGTAAATCGAGATCTAGATAGATCAATCCTCATTAGAAAGACTTATTCTATAGCTGCAGATACCTGGAGTGATCTGGCTGATATTATTGATGATGTTTATGGAGAGTTTAGGCTAGAGGGAGGGTTAGATATTTTGGATG
>JALTNJ010000026.1 GCA_027000765.1 Nitrososphaeria archaeon
GAAGTCTTGGCTCTGATGGGGGCAAATGGCTCTGGTAAAACTACGCTTGCAAAGCACCTAAATGGGTTGTTAAAACCTACAAAGGGTGTTGTGAAGGTATCGGGGTTGGATACCAGGAAATATAGTGTAGCAGAGTTATCTAAATATGTGGGTTATGTTTTCCAAAATCCAGATAGGCATATAACCAAGGAAACTGTGTGGGAAGAAGCTATATTTGGATGTGAAAATCATGGACTACCATTGGAAAAAGCCACTGAGGCTCTGAAACTCCTTAACTTGTTTGATAAGAAAGACAGGCCCCCGTATAAGCTGAGTATGGGGGAAAAGATACGTCTATCTATCGCCAGCGTCCTAGCCATGGATCCAGAAGTAATTATACTGGATGAGCCGACTACAGGTCAGGATGATATTACACTTCGAATTTTAGGAAACATCATTATACAGCTGAGTAACCAGGGGAAAACGATTATTTTGATAACTCATGATACAGACTTCGCTCTACAAGTAAGCAATAGAGTAGTTCTTATAAACGATGGTTATATAGTGGTCGATGGAAGACCTAAGGAGATTCTAACTAATAATAAAATGCTCCATAGATACGGCATTGAACCGCCTACAGCTCTTGTTAAACAGGAGGTGGCTAGAGAGTATGGAGAAATATAGAGTTGATCCTAGGACTAAAATCATATTTTTCATCGTGATCTTCACAATGATATTTATCTCTAGAGACCTTGTTTTTATAACCACTCTATCCATACTGCTTCTAATCATAATTTTATTAAATAAAAAAACTAGACGTGAAATTCTGCCTAGGTTGACTAAGATAATTCCCTTGTTGGTGGTGGCGTTTATACTTTGGTCAGTTCTATATAGATGGTCTCTATTTTATAGCTATGGCCCTGTCTCTGGAGTTATGTTTGATATTGGATTGTTCATGACCATTAGATTGTTTTTGATACTTCTCACATCATTATTATTCATATCGGTAGTTAGTCCTAGGGAGCTGGTCATTGCATTAGAAGGTTTTAGGATTCCATATAAAATCGTGTTTACACTAGGCTTGACAATGAGGCACATGTCCACTTTCGCAGAGGAATATATGGTTATAAAAGAAGCTCAGTCGTCTAGAGGGTTAGAGCTTGACAAAGGTTTCTTAATAAGGAGGATTAGAAACTATATCCCTGTCATAATACCTTTGTTAATAAGAAGTATTGAGAATGCAGAGAAGCTTTCCCTAGCTATGGATCTGAAGCTATTCTCGTTTGAAAGAAGAAGATATGATAGGGGTAGATTCGGGTTACTGGATATAACGGTTATTTTTGTATGTATTATTGCCTTGACGATTTCCACTCTTCATTACGTATTTGGGTTGATTTGAGGTGTGTCTATGTCGAGAGAGATCATGGTTTATGAAGGGCAAGTATATCATGAAGTAAATTTATTTGGTTTGACTAGAAGGCTTCCTCTCGTGAAGGTCGGTGAAGGAATTTGGATAGCCTCTAATGCAGGAGTGATACTTGGTGATGTAGAGTTTATATCTAAAGCGGCTGAGGCGATTGTTAACAAAATATCCGATTTATCTCCTGAGGTGATAGTTGCCCCTGAGGCGAAATCAATAGCATTAAGCTACGAAGTAGGAAGAAAATTAGGTCATAAGAAGATCGTCATAGCCCGTAAATCTGTAAAGGCATATATGAAGAATTACGTTGTAGAGACTTTGAAGTCGATAACTACGTCAGGTGAACAGGTCCTTGTCTTATCTGGAGAGGACCTTAGATATCTAGAGGGAAAAAGAGTATGTATACTGGATGATGTTGTTTCTACTGGTGGTACCATAAGGGCCCTAGAAAGGCTTGTTCGTAGAGCCAAGCCTTTGGAGATATATAAGGCGGTTATATGGAAAGAGGGGCCTTGGTATAAATCGGGAGACCTT
>JALTNJ010000027.1 GCA_027000765.1 Nitrososphaeria archaeon
TGTCTCCTGTTGGTGGTATACTTGGTTGGATGAAGCTTATTATATATGGTTTTAGGAATACTAGGGATATTGATGATAGGGCTCCGGCTAATAGGCCGACTATTGATGCGGTTGTTATTGTGAGGAGGAGTATTTCTTTGTCTGACCAGCCTAGTGTCTTTAGGAGACCTATATCCCTTTTACTTTTCAATGCCTCTAAGCCACGTGCAATTGATATTAGTGCTATGGATATTCCGATGAGGATATACGTGGTTAGTCTATAGTTTGCTTCTAGACTTTTAATAAGTTCTCCAGCGAGGCTTGAGGTGTATCCAGAGTAGTATACTCCTGCATTTGGATACATATCCATAATTTCATTGGCTACGTCCATTACGTTCTCGGGCTTATCCACCTTTACATACAATACTGTATATAGTGGGAGTTCATCTAGGATTGGTGAGTTAGCCTCCGTAAGCTGGTCACGAGCCATCTCTAATACGAAGTCAAGGCTTGCTACACCACCTAGATTCTTATATGGTGATAATATGCCTACTAGCCTGACTCTATATGCCTCATATAGCAATGTAGAGGACTCGTCGTCCCTAAATATTATCTCCACTATATCCCCGACTACGGCTTTTCCACTGCAGGATACTGCTCTTTCAGGCTCTATTATTACTGGCCTTGTATAGTCTATGGTTAGCAGTATCTCGTTCCTTCCCTCTAGGAACCTTCCTTGTATGACGTCGTTGAAGTATGTGAGGGCGTCGCCCGTAGCATCTAGATCTATTCCTAATATTGTTGGCATGATGCTTAGCCATGACTTGGAGATGTTCAGCACGTATTCTTCTAGGGTCATGTTCGCACGTGACGCCGCTTCTAAAAGCCTTTCCCTTGTCTTTTGAATTGATATATTATCATATCTGGCTTGGTATTCTATGAACCACTCGACTATCTCACTGGCCTGACTTGTGTTGAGGCATTTCTCATATCCTAAGAATATCTTGGGGTGTATCTCTAGACCCCTTATCACCTTATCGACATGGCTTATCTCGAGGAGGCGTTTTACATCGCTTTCATTAAAAAACTGATCCTCATTATACAGACTACCACCTGGATTAATTATCCTTACTCGATCAATATCTAATGTTGTTATACGGTCTTTAATAGGCCGGACCTCTATTAATGTAGTTGTCTGCATAGAATATCTCCTAGCCTGCTCAGCAAATACCTGTGTAAGGGGGAGAACCGTGGATAGAGTAAGCAATAATAGCATTATGAGGACCACTTGGAGAAATGTCCAACTAAAACCTCTATACATCCTACTAGCAGCTAAATAAAGTAAGTTCCTCCAGACAACCAATTTTAAGGCACCATAAAAAATATTAAAAAAAGGAGGTTTCAAAGCTTAATTGTATATCCATGTAATTTTCCCTATAATAGTATACTCTTTTAGTTACATAGAGGTATCTCAGGGAACCATATATCTGGGTATCTTCAATAGAAGACATGACAGTAGATTATTTAAGAGTATGGGGGAGAGCTACTTAACATAAAGTTTGGTAGCCCCGGTGGGATTTGAAGAAGAAGTTAAGTAGCCCTCTATGTGCCTCTAATTTTCCTATATAGAAATAAAAATTAGAAAGATAAATAAATCTAAAATCTAGGGGCCAATTTGAATATTAACTCTTCAACTCCTTAACCAAAAAAATCTTAATGCTATACTTTTTAGATACTTTAAAAATAACAATATAATTTACTTTTAGTTTTAATTATATATCTAAGAATTAATTATATATTTGTGTTTTCTCTAAAAACTACAGACAATTCTAATATATATAAAATATTAATGAAACATCATATTTTAAATTTAGTAAAAATATTTTATATGACTTCAAGAATATATCATATACTCTCTGAAACTAAGGAAATAGTTATAAGTGTAATTATAGTCTCACTGTTGTTTGCCTCTGCTGGGATATATACAGTACAGGCCGACATCTACTATGGAAATGAGGTTACTGGAGAGAGTTACATAGTTAATGCGTTTGGAGCAAAGTTAGCCAATGTAATAGTTAAGATCACATATGCATACGACGATAGCACTAATAAATTCGTAATAAATCCAGATCACACTTTCATTATTCATTCAACATGGGCTGCATGGGGTGCCTATTCTAATCTTAAATGGACATATTCAGCATATGGAAGCACTTCCTTAACTGGAGAATCTAGTTGGGAAATGGGGACCTTTATCGCAGGTTACGAAGGCTACCATAGGCTGAAGGTAGTAACTACCGATACTATAGGTAAATTTATGATATATTGGTTTGTCTACGCTGAAGGTGAGGTAAAAGCTGACGACACTCTCATAGATTGGATACCCGTATTCCTAAAACTTTCACAAAGTGTGTAAAAATTATTTTATCCTTTCTTTCTTTTTTATCCTATTTAGGGTTGTGATAGAAGTTGCAAAGGCTAAATATAAAACTGTTAATAGGGGTAGTTATAATCATATTTGGGCTATTAATAACTATATATATGCCCTTGAACTTCTTTCTAAACAAATATTTAGCGTCAATACATGAAATTGATTGTGGAAGTCATTTTATATATTTCGGTACCTTACCTGGGGGAAGCATGAAAAATTCTATTGTATATCGATATTCGTTTAGAATAGAGGTTGAAAAAATCTGTGATAATAAATACCTAGTTAACACTACATTATTTCTATTAAGCGGAGAAAAAATTCAGTATGATAAAACTGATATTTCTAACCCTTTTAAGGCAGACAATATTTCCATCATATACACTAATACTGTTACTGTAGACGAAAAAGATGAGCTCATATCCATACTATTTCCTATTACAGATAGCCTTCAGAATAATGGAAATTACTATGTTATGTATAAAAAGCCGTTTGCCATTTATGCAAAGCCGAGCTCAATAGGGTATGTACCTCACTATATTGCTTTACCTAAAGAGGTCGTTAAAGAAGAATATCCTATTTTAGTTAATCAATCTCTACCTCCCTTATTTTATATGTACTATAAAGTTGGAAATAGATTTGTGCTTTATAATGCCATATTGGAGAACATGAACTTCATTAAATTTTTGTTTTCTGATAGGAATTTTCCTAATATCACTACTGACATATGGAGAGCTGGATTTATCGATCTGGTGTATACTAATACGGTTCCTGGTGATCAGGATTGGTTATATGCTATCCAATATGAGTTCGGTGTAAGACTATATCCTCTCCCCCTAGTACTGATATCTACTGGGATAATACTTATTATTATAACACTAAGACAAGGTAGATGATGATGTATAATATACATACTATCGATCTCTGTAAATATTTTCCACCTAATATTGTAGCTTTAGACAAAATAAATATCCGTATATCCAAGTTCCCACTTGCTCTTTTAGGGCCTAACGGTAGTGGAAAAACAACTTTTTTAGGAATACTATGTGGGTTAAAGCATCCTACTAGTGGGTCTTTGTATATCAATAATTTTGAACCGTATAAGGAACGTAATAAGGCTTTTGGATTGGTATCATTTATGTATGATAAACCTGATTTTCCACTTAGAATTAAAATTAGAGAACTAATTGAAATTCTAGTCTCTCTAAATAGTGATAAAGAAAATAAGCTGTGGCGATTTGTTGATGAATTAGGTCTAAACGACTTTTTAGATCAGTCTCTAGGAGAGTTATCCAGTGGCCAGTCTCAGCTAGTAGGTTTACTGACAGCAATCTCAGTAAGTAATGGATTGGTAGTTTTAGACGAGCCAATTTCCCATCTCGATCTCTTGAAGAGGAATATTGTAATGGATCTTCTATCGAAGATAGAGTATCTTGTTTTTACGACACATGTTCCTGAGGAGGCTGAGGCGATCGCTAATTATATCGTTATATTGAACGAGGGCCGGGTAATATGGGCAGGGGACATGTCCCAAATGTACAGGGATAATGTATATGAAGTATATTTAGCCGACTCATCTAATCTACCAAGGAGCTTAAAGGATTCTATCCTATATAGATTTGGGAGAGTGGTTTTGGCTAAGTCGAATGAGGATGAGCTGTCTAAACTCTATAGAAAAGGCCTTATAATTGGGTTTAGGAGGTCTGGTGTTAAGCATGAGTATATCAAGGCTCTGGACCGCGGTAAAATGGTACGTTAAAGGGCTGTTTATCCATCCCTTGGTGGAGATACTCTTGGTTATCATACTGATAGGAGAGTATCTCTCCTTGGCTAATTATAAGCATCTCTTGGCATTTGCATTTCTCTCTGAATATATTCTATTTCCAATGTACGGCATCTATGTTGGGCTGCATTTTACTAGAGAGCATAGAATTTTTGTTTTTGAGATAAACCTGTTTAAAAACTTAAATATTATTTCGATGGCTAGGTTCATAGCTTCAGTGATAGGCTTTATACCCCTACTCATGATAAGCATATCTCTACTAGTCTATTTTGATAAGACAAGCCTGATTGTTCCCGTATCTGTGAAGATCCTGTTTTTCATTATTGTTACGCTTGTAGCTTCTCTATTCAACTCTAAATCATTTTCATTCATGTTCATAATCCTAATGGAGATGTTGATCCCATTATCGAATAATGTTATTATTCAGAGCCTCTTACCGGGTCAAAAGCTGGACATTATCCTAAGCTCCCTAATGTATCTAACATCCACATTATCAATATACGTATCAAAAGGATTATCTGTATTATCTCCATCAACAGGATTCTTGATCGCTACATTAATCTGCCTTTCATCCCTATATTTATATCATCTTTTATTAGAAAGAATTGAATATCATCCTTAGCTTTTGCTTTGATTTATCAACATTGTTTAGATATTTTCTTCATCTAAAAGAAAAAAATGAGAAAAAGAAGCTGAGGGAGATTCTAAGGGGTTTTAGTCTTCTCTCTGTTTGAAGTAGTAGGCTACTCCGAGGAATGCGAGGCCCATGCCTCCAGAGGCTATGTAGACTGGGACGGCGATGTTCTGGCCGCTTGTTGGGTCGGTGATCGTGATGTCGTCGGTTATGATTCCTATTAGCTTGGCTGTTACCGTCCATGTATATGGCCCGGCCTTTAGGTTGTATAGGTATATCGCTACTGAGATGGAGTCTTTGCCCTTTACATTGCCAGTTACGTCATATCTTAGTGGTAGCTGGGAATTTGGAGAGACTATGGCTGTGAACTTCCTTGCTCCATTTGTCCTCTCATTGATACCTACTCCATCAATTGTTACGTATATGTATCTTAGGAACTTGTCGTCCTGAGTCGATAAAGTTATCTCAAGAATTATCTGTTTAGCGTTTTTGATGCTTGACACGTCGACTGTGAATGTCTTGGGGTCGTTATAGGTTGTTCCCGTGAAGTCGACGGTGGCTATTGGAACCTCAATTGTCTGGTCGGCCAAGACTCTAACGGCTGGAGTGGCCATTATCACGGCTATGACGAGGAGTAGGCCAAGCCTCATCCACATCTTCCTATCGATTTTACCAAATATTCTTCCTATCATGTTCTCACCCCATTTATGGAGTTGCATAGACGGTAGTCGAGTTCGTTAGTGGAGTGCTTCCATAGTCCATTGTGATGGAGTAGGTTACCTGGTGCTGGACAGTCGTGTTACTGAATGTGAAGATTATGTCGAAGCTCACGGGGTTGTTTATAGTCGGTAGGGATATCGTCATATTGCCTGAGCCAGTTGAGATTATCTCGAATGGAGTATTGCTGAAGACATCGATTGTAGCCTGTGGATCATCTGTCGTTATGACGAGTGTAGCGTTCACGATATAGTTGTCTGGAGACAGGGTTAGCTGTGCCAAGCCCTGGACAGCCGAGAAGTTCCCAGCCTGAAGATTGATCTTAGTGGCCGCGTTTATGGAGTTGAGGTAGCTGTCCTGAGGCAATATGGTAATCTCCTCTCCCGTGTAGTAGCTGTATCCTGCGAAGAGCAGTAGCACCACGCCAATCAGGGCAAATATCTTATACTTCTCCATAATACTTCACCATAAAATAGATTATACCCCTCTAATCCCGCCTACCAGCGAATATCAGCACGAGGATTATCACGGCGACGGCCATGATCAGGATGAACATTGTATCGCTGTTGACTCCAGGAGTGAAGATGCTCTGTGTAGATGAGGAGGCACTTCCAAGGGAGACTCCGAGCTCTGCCTGTTTCCAGTTCCAGTATCCAATTACAGAGGAGCCGTAGGTGTTCGAGGCTGAGGCTGACAAAGGCTCTCCCCAGTAGCTGGTTGCGTTGACGGTTACCGAGACGACATACTGAGGCTTGTAGTCGGTGTCCTGAGCTGGGGAGCCTCCCCATATCCCAGCGTGGATGTCGCTGATGTTGTAGAAGTTGCTCTGGACATTATATGTTCCTTGGCCGCCTGTTGAGGGTGCTCCAACATCATAGTTTACCTTGTAGTTGCTGAACACCGTGAATGTGCCAGTTGCTGTTGGGGCCTCGGCCTCGAGATGAGCATTTATCGTTACATCGATATCCTGGTTACCGTCTGCATCCAAGTCCTTTAGATACTTACCGTTCAATGTTAGGTCGAATCCAAATCTCGCTTGGGTGATGGCTGTCAATGTTCCTGGAACAGTCCATGTCTGGGGAGTATATGGTGTTAATGTGCCGTCTGGATTCACCCAGTATTTAGATCCGTCGTCGAGATATACACGTAGGATTCTGCCGTCGCTGGTCTTATAGTCGACGTAGGGCCTGGCCGATATGCCTGTTGATGAGTCTCCAGATGAGGCTGAGGCGTCGATTGTAGATGGCCCCGTGAAGAACATGTAGTATCCAGCGACGCCGATGACTATCACGGCCACGAGTATCAAGGCTTTATACTTTAGATCAAGTTCCCCAAACATAGTTCTACACCATAAAATAGATAACCTTAGTCTTTCTCCATCATCCGTTTTCTAACGACGAAGTATCCAGCTACAACCATGATCAAGAGGATCATCGATGTTGGAGCGAAGTAGTCTCTATAACTCATGTTTGTATCAACGAGCTGGAGTTGTCCATTGAAGCTCATATATGATTGCCAGTAGAACTGGTCAGATAGTATGACGCATGCAATATCGGTTATCTTCTGTCCAGAGAGAGTGTCGTATGCCTCGGCCACGATCTCAATCTTATAATAATAGTTGTGTGTCCCAGTAGAGTAGGAGCCTGTGAGTAGAGATATCCAAGGAGACACGTAGGAAGTTGTTGATATGGCTGTCATGTTACTATATGACTCGCTGTATGCCAAAATCCATGTCTGGTTGTTATCGACGTTATGATAGATGTTGATGGTGTAGTTGAATGTGTTCAATGTCTTGCCTACATCGTTTTTATATGCGACGGAGTATTTTGGGTTTATAGAATAGTCGAATGAGACTTGGAAGCTGGAGATCTGAGTCCCAGTATCAATATATACCTTGAAGTAAAAGTCTCCACCCACATCACTCCATGCTGTGCCGTCTGAAGAACTATATCCTTGTCCACCAGAGTAGATGTCGCCTCCTCGGTAGACTCTGATATAGAATAGTGTGCTCGTCGTATCGTCTTTCAAGACAATTGCATACTTCACTCCAGCCTGGATAGTAGGTGGGCTGGATAGTGATATTGAATGCTCCTTGGCCGTCCCAAGGAATGAATACTGTTCTGAGGCTAAGACCGTCCCAGTAGGAATACCGTTAGCATCAGTAGTTCTAATCTCAACTGTTAATGTCCGAGATCCAGAGCCTGGGTAAGTCGCCATGTAGAGCTTGAGAGTTGTGAGGCGTCCTGACATGCTTGGCGTGAATGTCTGGGCCAAGATTGTCGTCCCATCTGTCTGTGAATACGCACTTTTACCAGTCGCTTGTTGATCTAAGACCTCTCCAACCGTATAGATTTTAAATGCCATATCCTCTGTGGTTGCGATTTCAGACCATGTAGAGCCATCGCTACTCCTTAAAGCCTTCCCCCTAC
>JALTNJ010000028.1 GCA_027000765.1 Nitrososphaeria archaeon
GAGGCTCTTGAGATAACTATACTGGGGTTAACCGGGTTATCCATACTCGTGATCATAAACAATCTCTTCAGCATAATAGCCACATACATACACCTGTATAACATGCCTCCTATATGGCTCCTCAAGATCCTGGTCTTCATGATGACGGTGACGGTCGCCTGCCTAGCAGCCCTAGTCCTATTTAAGGATGTCGTGAGGGTTGTAGAGGCGTTTATAGGAAGTATACTAGCCATGCTACCCCTATTTATATGGCCTAGGCTAGACCCCCTCTACTACCTAGCCTACCTAGGCAGCCTATTCCTACTAATAGCGTTATCCACATACTTTATAGAATATAGTAGGGGGTAGGGCGTAGCCCGTCTA
Source organism: Nitrososphaeria archaeon (assembly GCA_027000765.1). Classification (GTDB taxonomy): domain Archaea; phylum Thermoproteota; class Nitrososphaeria; order Geothermarchaeales; family JDFR-13; genus Geothermarchaeum. The sequence goes on from JALTNJ010000028.1 coordinate 364, forward strand.
TGGATAAATTTATAAGTAGATACTATACTATTGGTTCTATAGGTGTTCAAAGGAGGATGACAGAAATGCCGATGGAGATAAAGTCTGTCGATGAATTCCTTGAGAAGATGAAGTATGCCCAGAAGATAATCGTGGTCAGGAGGATGCCTAAGTACATCAAGATCAAGGCACGTACAAAGAGGAGGCTCTACACCATCAAGCTACAGGATGAGAAGCTGGCTGAGAAGATCCTTAACCAGGCTAAGGTTGAGGTAGTGGAGTATTAGGGATCCATACTCCTAATCCTATTTAATATACTACTTATCCTTTCCAAGCAGGTCTCACATGGATAAGGCACTTTATTATCCAAGTCCTTCAATGTCTTGCTGAAGGACATTACACACAGTAGGTTGTCGCAGTGCTCCAGGCCTATGAAATGCCCTAGTTCATGCATAAGCTCCTTAAACAGCCTCTCCTTAACCTTATACTCCCCGACGTAGTTGACTAGGTTATAGTCCCTGGATAGCCTGAATAGGGATATTACTATCCTGGCTAAAGCGGGGTTGGTCACTGCAAATACATAGTTGAACCCGGGTAGGAATAGGTCTCTCTCAATCAGGAATATATTTACCTGGGGCTTCTTCTTATTCAGCTCTACAGGTGGGTCGAGGATAAAGTCCTTCGCATTAACCTGCCTCCTATCAGGGGGGATATATCTCTCGACGCCTGTGAAGACACTGTATTCAACGCTATACTTCTCGTCGAAATAGAATTTCAGCGCAGCCTCAAAGATGTCTTTACCACCTGCAACCAGCTCCTCCAGACCAGGTACATACCATATCTTAACGTAGAACATATGTCTCACCAGATACGGGTAGATGGGTCTTGAAGCCCATCTCCTCAGCCAGGTTCTTCAGGCCCATACGCCCCCTCTCCTCACCATGCACTATCATGATGACCGGGTCTCCACTTAATGAGGAGAGGAGTCTCTTAAGCCCCTCCATATCCGTGTGGCTGGAGAACTCGAAGAAGTATCTCTTGGCCTCCGCCTTTGCAGAGGTGCTCTCAACCATCACGATACCCTCCTCCAGGAGGACCCTACCAGGGGTTCCAGGCGCCTGATAGCCAACTAAGAAAATAGCATTCTTCGGATCCTTATATAACTTGGATATATAGAATACAGCGGAGCCTCCTCCCAGCATACCCGCTGGGGCGATGATTACACCGCCTTCCTTAACAGCCCTCCTCCTCTCCTTCCACCTACGGACCTTCTTAACCTTTCCATAGGCCCGTTTAAGGGACCTCGGGCTCTTCAGGAAGTCCTTATGCCTCAGGAGTATCTCAGTCACCTCGAGGGCCATTCCATCCATGATGATCCTGTGTTTAAAGCCCCTCTGCCTTAGGATAAGTAGGATCTCCTGGCTCCTCCCAACTGCAAATGCAGGTATTAATGCTATTCCACCGTTTTCAACGACCTCAGTAACCTTCTCCACAAAGACCTTCTCCAGCCTATCTCTCTTGGGATGTATATCTGCTCCATATGTACTCTCGACTATGACCACGTCATAATCCTCATCATAATTAAT
>JALTNJ010000029.1:0-292 GCA_027000765.1 Nitrososphaeria archaeon
GTAAAACCTGGAAAACTCATAAAACCAGCTAGATAAACCATGCATCATCCTCCATTAATACATGAGAGTCATAATAGGGCAAAATTTTAATACTACCCCCATTTAAAATAATCTAATTAGACGCGGCCGTGGTGTAGCCTGGAAGCACACCTACTGGGCTTTGACCAGCCTGCCAAGCCCCTGGCGCGGAGCGCTGGGGATCCCGGGTTCAAATCCCGGCGGCCGCACCAGTTCTCTATAACGTTTCTTCTCGGAATGTATGTATCCTAAGGTTCACCGGGTTCCCCTTTTC
>JALTNJ010000029.1:302-1924 GCA_027000765.1 Nitrososphaeria archaeon
CATTTGGATCTAGGGCTTCAGGAGCAATTACTCCAGGAATAGGTTCTTTAACGATCATCTTCGCCCCTATCGCTGATGGCAATGCAACCGGTATCAACGTAGTTCCTAACTTTTCATATAGTTTAACCCTTTCCTCGGGAGTCTTCGGCGGGATATAAGTCTTATAAACTGCTTTATGTTTTACAGCTCCCTTTTCATCTCTACCCTCTACTTCAATAACCATGGTCTCACAGTGAACTGGATAATCTGGGTCACTAAGTTTCTCCTCATCCTCTTCTAGAAAATGATTTACGGGAGGCTTGAGAAGCTTCAATAGTACATCCCTGGGAACCACTTTTATATCGCCAATTTTTATGGGCTTGTCTTCAGCGAATCCAAGTTGAATTAAGCCGTATGCAAATATATCTGGGGGATTCTTGTAATCCACATATTTTATGCCTTTCCCAATGTATATAGGTATAGTAACAGGCTCTTCGTGATCAACTAATACGTTTAGACACCTACCTACGGGCGGTGGAAACTCGTATTCCTCTAACTCTGCAAATGGTGGATACCTAACATATCTCCCATCTTTATAGACCACGGGCTCAGTAGCCCTATACAAAAATGATACTTCCGGGGACCAGGTTGGAGACAATATCTCCATATATCTATGGATTGGCTTAAGGATATCAGGGGTATCATGTCCAAAGGAGACTCCTCCAACTCTAAAACGTATTGAATCGACTTCTTCAAGCATGTCACAGACATATCGAGCAATAACATTTGATAGCCCTGGTGTAAACCCGGTGGATATTAACGCCGTTACCTCTCTACTCTTGTACTCTTCATCTAGCTTAAGTTGCTGTCTAACCAGATAATCTATAGGATGCAGTTCATAATCCGGGCCACTGGCAGCATCAACATAATGAACTCCAGCCTCTAGTGACGCCCTCATTATCGTTAAATTAAACCTAGGTAGAGACATATTGACTATAACATCAGTTCCTTTAGCATATTCTATAATCTCATCTTTTTTCGAAGCATCAAGCTTTACTGGAGTAATATTTCCAATACCTATCTTATCCCTTACCTTAACAGCTAACTCACGATTTATATCTCCAAGGATAATTTCTGAGACATCAGTGTCTCTCGACAATATTGATGCAGTTGCAGCTCCCTGTAGACCTGCACCTATAATCAGTACTTTAAAACTATCCATAGTGGATCACCTAAAACGATGTTTAGAAGTCGCTAGGACCCTGCCCAACGAAAAAGAGATTATGAGAGGGTTAATTTAAACCCTCTCAATGATCATATGACTAGGTTACTAGGAGATGCAGCTTGTCCCTCTCTATAGCCCTCTTTATCTCTAATGCTATGCGGTCGCCCATACTCATTATCCTATTATATTTTACATTCGAATATTGTCCGCCGATGCCCATGTGAACATTTGTTCCCCCTCCATGGCGAAGGGCAACATCCTGAGTAACTGGTATATGCATATAAGGCTCTTCATCTTCAGGAACGTCATATAATCCATAATCCTCTGGCTTCTTAGGCTCAGCTCCTAATGTAACATCCATCTTAATCGTTGGAGTATAATCGTATTTCGATGGCCTCTCCCAAGTAACAAGTGTCTG
>JALTNJ010000030.1 GCA_027000765.1 Nitrososphaeria archaeon
GCTTTCTGAGGCATTGGATAAATCAACTATATTGAGTGAGATGGGTGTAGACCCAGGTGAATATATTGCTGTTATCCTAAATAATAGTGAGTCTATTGCGTATATCGATGGATTCAGGAGTTTCTCCCTATCTTCTGGCGAATATTTAATACTGCCTTTATCCAAGGCAAATAAAAAGGCCTTGATAGATCAGGACAAATATTATGAGACGATGTCAGAGTATGACATCCTGTTTATGGAGCTATTTGACTATCTTGATCACCTAAGCTTTATCTATAATGCAAAGTCGGTTATAACGGATCAGGAATGGGTGGCGCTTGAATCAACGGTTTTGAAGAGGCCGACGACGCTGTTGATAAGCCCCGGCTCAAGGCCATTATATATGCAGGACAATTATGTAAACATTATCCAGCTTGATGAGAGCCTATCCAAGAATATAAGTAGTGTCTATATGAAGAGGAAGCCGGGTGATGTAAGTAGATACTACGGAGGTGGAGGGGCGGCAGAGGCACTTTCAGAATATCTATATGAGGTTCCAAAGCTACGCCTCAAGTATCCTCAGGTGGGTGTTTATTCAGCGGTGGACGGCGATATCTCCCGTGTATCAAAGGATGTCATACCTGAGAAGTATAGGAGGTTGTTATCGTTATCATGAGAACCCTAGTCTTCCTACCTACATATAATGAACGTGATAATATAGGGCCTCTTATAGAGGCTATCCAACATATGTCTAAAGATCAGAGGCTGGATATTGATATTCTTGTTATGGATGATAATAGCCCCGATGGAACTGCTGAAGTCGTCCGCGCTCTAATAGATGTATATGATAACCTGAGCCTTATAGTCAGACCGGGTAAGATGGGCCTGGGCTCCGCCTTGAGAGACGGCTTTAAATATTCATATGAAAATGGTTATGAGTCGATGGTGCTTATGGATGCTGATTTCCAGCATCCACCAGATGTTATTCCCCGCCTCATCGAGGGCGTCTCACGGGGATATAACCTCGCTATCGCCTCGAGATATGTGGAGGGAGGAGGTATAGAGGGGTGGAGTAGGGTTAGGAGGATTATTAGTTGGGGGGCAAATACATATGCTAGGACTGTGTTACGTCTACCCGTTAGAGACCTGACATCTGGTTTCAGGGCCTTCGACAGGGATGCACTTGAATTCCTATCTAAATGTAGTTTCCTAAGTAGGGGCTATGCCCTTCAAGTCGAGGTTGCATATCTTCTGTATAGAAAAGGGTTTAAGATTCTGGAGGTGCCTTTTATATTTAGGCGGAGGCGATACGGAGCGTCTAAACTCAACTCTGGTGTAATAAGTGAATATTTCTACAATATATTGAGGATGAGGTGGAGAGAGTGTCCTATAGAGTAGGTGTTATACAGCCTGATATAGTATTTGGCGATGTGGAGAGGAATATGGAGCGGCTGCTGAAGCTGGTCAATGCACTGCGTGAATGGGATCTAGTTGTGCTTCCAGAGCTGGCCTTCACAGGATACGTCTTTGAATCCAGGGAGGAAGCCGTTGAATATGGTAAGCGTTATATGGATAAATCACTGAAGTGGATGGAGAAATTATCTGGGGAGTATGGAGGAGGTGTGGTAGCAGGGTTCGTGGAGCATGTTCATGGCAAGGTATTCAACTCAGCAGCGATAGCCGTCGATGGGGAGATTAAGGGCATCTATCGGAAGATACACCTATTTTATAAGGAGAAGGAGTGGTTCGATCCAGGGGATAAAGAGCCTTTTGTCGTGGATGTTGGTAAGGCTAGGGTAGGGATAATGATATGCTATGATTGGATGTTCCCAGAAGTTGCCAGGATACTTTCTCTGGAGGGAGCCGATATAATTGCTCATCCAGCTAACCTCGTCTATGGATATGCGTATACAGCTATGAAGGCTA
>JALTNJ010000031.1 GCA_027000765.1 Nitrososphaeria archaeon
TGATCTTACTGGACCTAACGAAGTAGGATAGGGATATCTTGGTTGAATATAGATAGTTCTTGGTAATATTATAGTGGAGGTCCTTCAAGAGAGACTTTAGAGACTTTGAGAATATCTGGCCTAATAGCGGGCCGGCTAATCTAAGCCTCTTGTTGGCATAGTGGTCACGGTCATCAGGCTTACGCCTACCCAGCTTAAGCTCAATAACACGCCTAACCATCTCAGCCAATAAATAGGCCTTCCTCCTCCTATACTGTGGACCTATACCCACGTGGGGGAAGAGATATTTATCTAGAATATGTCTAGCACGATTAACCCTACGCTCAAGAGGCTGCTGGAAAGCCTGTGTCCTGTTTCCTATGTATATCAATGCCTCATCCTGAGTCTGGATATTGGAATACTTCTCAAGTGTATGTGAAAGCTCCTCAATTATCTCCGGATCCCTCGAGACAGCGGCTGCAATGTCACCGTCAGTAACTACTCCCAAGGCCTTCATAACAATTGAGAAGGGGATCTCGGTTAGGAGGAAGGGAATCTTAACCGTAATATTATTCTTCTTCATATTGACAGTAACATGGTTCCTAAGGGATCCCTTGACCGAGAGGATCATAGAAGTATATGTCTCGGTACCGGATGTAACCTCCTTCTGAGTAATAATATTGTTAGAAGCCAAGTCCTCCAAGGCTACAATAGCCCTCTCACTACCATTGATTATGAAATATCCACCCGGGTCATCCGGATCCTCACCGAGTTCAATAAGCTCCTCCCTACTCTTACCGTGTAACACACATATCTTGGACTTGACCATTACAGGTATCTTACCGATCTCAATTGGATTAGGCTCCTCCTCCTCGATCTCTCCACGCCTTATCTTGACCCTGACCTTGATCGGAGCCATATAGGTATAGCCCCTAAGCCTACATATAGAGGGGATATATCCATGGGACTCATCCAGTATCGATCCGTCGAACTCCGTTGTCTGGGGCTTATCAACCCAGATATCTATAAATTCATAGACAACCTCCTCATTTGGAGTAAGTATCCTGAGATACTTATTCTCCTCCATAATCTCCTTAATACCCTTCTCAATAAACTCGTTGTAGGAGTCTATATGCTGCTTAGATAAACCGAACTCCTTTATCATAGCCCTGACAATCGGCCAAGTATCGTATTTAAGGGGTTTACTAACTAGAAATTTATTAACATCAATCCTACCAGACTTAAAACTCATCCTACTTCACCACCAGCCTATAATAAATGGAGACGCCTGCCGTGGGACTCTTCCTAATAATCTTTATAACATCCCCAGGCTTGGCTCCAATAGCTTGTACAACGGGGTCGGAGGACATTATATATGGGAGCTTATATGGGTCTCCACCAGCGTATTTCTCGATAACTTCCTTCTTCTCCTCCTCACTAAGTATGATATGTTCGGGAACAAGCCTATGCTTCAGAATATACTCGAAATCAGATGGCTTAGGCTTGGATTTAGATTTTTTCTTCTCGCCTGTCAGCATAACCACCCTAAAAACACATATTTAATATATCATTTAACCAATCCATTCTATTCACATATATCACGATTAAAGAATAATTTAAATTTTTCCCTCTACAACCATGTATCCATTGACACATATTTATAAATCTTTTCAATTTAACCCAGAGAAAAACCCACATCCCCATATATAAATTTTTCCATGGTTTTATACATTACCCCCTAATCCTGCTAAACAGTAAAGTAGATGGTCATATATAATTATATTATTATGGTGATATGACTATGTTATCTAAAATACCTATTAAGCTTGATGAGATAAGTGATGAGAATATCGATCTGGAGATCCTTAGAATGGGTATAATTGCCGAGTTGGATGCTATAAACCTATATGAGCAGATGGCTGCGA
>JALTNJ010000032.1 GCA_027000765.1 Nitrososphaeria archaeon
GTCCCAGGCCCATATGATGGGGCTGTAGGATATCAAATATGGATGTTCCAGCAATTCCATAGGGACTTTAAACTAGACCTATACAAGGATGAGACTTTGTTGAGCGACGCTGTATATGAGGCTAAGAAGACCGGTGGAATAGTAATTGGAGGGGGAATATCAAAACACCATCTATTATGGTGGAACCAGTTTAGAGGAGGCCTAGATCTAGCGGTTCAAATCACGACAGGTGTGGAGTTTGACGGTAGCCTAACGGGGGCAAGGCTCTCCGAGGCTATTACATGGGGGAAGGTGAAGCCCAAGGGGCGTGAAGTCAGTATATGGGGTGAAGCCACGGTAGTCCTACCGATACTTGTAAAAGCATTAACAGAAGTTTTGTAGGCGCTTATATACCCTATTAATACTTTCACTAATGGGTGTGTATCAAATGTACACTACGCCTGGTGATGAGTATTATCTACAGCTGCTTGAGAACGTCATCAAACATCTTCAATCTACTAATACACTTATCATAGATATGATGTTTGAGATAGCCCTCGATGATAATGACTTGTTGACACTAGATATATTAATGACTAGGTTGCTACAACCAGAGTATCCTAATTATCATGAGGTTAGTAGCTAGCCTATTTTATATAGTATCTTGTCTCCTTACCCCTATCCTCCAGCTCTATCCCAAGCTTTTTAAGTTCATCCCTTATATAATCAGCGAGTTCAAAATTCTTTTCTTCCCTAAGCTTCTGCCTGACACTGATGAGTATCTTTATAAGCTCATCTGTATAGAGACTCTTCTTTTCCTCAACCAGTTTTAGGCCAAATATGTATAATACATCCCTGAATAGCTTGTTGGCGGCATTTACCACGTCCCTATCCATCTCGGTTTCCTCGGTATACTTGTTTACCCATCTTATGAAGCTTAGGAACTCGGATAATGCCACTGGAGTATTTAAATCATCATCCAATGCATTCATTATTCTCTTTCTATATTCCTCAACCACATCTAGATCCTTCTTTTTCTCCACCCACTTCACATCTTTCCTCTCGAGTATAGACTGTAGATTCTCATAGGCTTTCTTAATCCTCTCTACAGTATTCTTAGCATCCTCCAATCTGTCCCATGTGAATTCAAGCATTGAGCGGTAGTGGGTGCCTAGATACATTATTCTGAGGGCGTCGGAGCCATATTTATCTAGGACTTCCTTCAGCGAAATGACATTTCCCTTCGACTTAGACATCTCTTCCTTATTGACCGTGAGTAGGCCACAGTGCATCCAGTATCTTACAAACCTGTTTCCAGTAGCCGCCTCGGACTGTGCCTTCTCATTCTCGTGATGTGGAAAGATAAGGTCCTGCGCTCCACCATGGATATCTATAGTCTCCCCAAGGAGCTTCATGCTCATAGCACTACATTCGATATGCCACCCGGGTCTACCTTCTCCCCACGGACTCTCCCAATAGGGCTCCCCGGGCTTCTTAGCCTTCCACAGTGCAAAGTCAAGTGGGTTCCTCTTCTTCTCACTAGGCTCTACCCTACGTCCAGCGATCAAATCCTCTATAGATTGTTTAGACAGCTCTCCATATTTATCGAATTTTGAGACGTCGAAATATACATCGCCATCAGCTACATATGCATACCCATTCTCAATAAGTTTCTCAATAATCCTAATCATATCCTTAATATGGTGAGTGGCCCGTGGAATAAACTCCGGTAGCAATACATTCAACCTAACGAGGTCTTCTAGAAACGATAGGCTCATCACCTCAGCAAGCTCCTTAACACTTATGTTAAGCTCATTTGCACGTTTAATCATCTTATCATCGATATCAGTGATATTCATGGCCTTCATAACATCATAGCCCTTATACCTGAGATACCTCTCTAACACGTCATAAA
>JALTNJ010000033.1 GCA_027000765.1 Nitrososphaeria archaeon
CCACAGGCTTACCCACACAGGTTGGTCAGGGAGATGTAATGCAGGTGAAGTGGGGTAGCCATGGAGATTATGAGATAGTCGCTTACCTACCAAATAGTCCTCAGGAGATGTTCGATATGACTATAAAGGCGTTTAACACAGCTTGGAAATACAGGGTACCAGTTGTAGTCTTATCTGACCAGATGATAGGGCATATGAGGGAGAAAGTGGTGGTCCCTCCTTATGAGGAGATAGAGATTGTGGAGCGGAGAAAGCCGGAGGAGTCTCCTGAGGAGTTCCTTCCATTTAGTAATAAATATCTCATTCCCCCTATGGCCGTTGCAGGGGAGGGTTATCGAGTGCATGTAACTGGACTGGCTCATAACGAAAAGGGTTATCCCACTACTGATTATGAAACAGTTAAGAAACTGGTGACGAGATTGGTTAGGAAGATTAGGGATAACGAGAGGAATATAGCGGAGTACGAGGAGTTCATGACTGATGACGCCAAACTAATAATAGTATCCTTTGGAATAACCTCTAGATCCGCTAAGAAAGCCGTTAGAGATGCTCGTAGTAAGGGGCTTAAAGTAGGCCTGTTTAGGCCTAAGACAGCTTGGCCTTTCCCCTATTGGAGGCTCCAAGAGTTAACAAATAATGGAGCCGATGTGCTTGTGGTTGAGATTAACATGGGGCAGATGTACAGGGTTGTTAGGGAGCATGTAAGATCCTCTGAAGTATATAATATGCCCCTGACGCCCGGGGCTTGTCCCTCTCCAGAGGATATCTATAAGAAGATTGAGGAGGTTTATCCAAGATGAGTTCAGCTGAGAGTCTAACCCCAATTACAGATGATATTAAGAAATTATTGAGGCTTGAGAGGCTCCCACATATATGGTGTGGAGGCTGTGGCATCGGAGTCGCTATGAAAGCTTATATCGAGGCTGTTCTACGTTCTGGCATGGAGGTTGATAAACACGTATTGGTATCTGGAATAGGCTGTTCCTCTAGAATGCCTGGATATGTCAAGTTAGACGGATATCATGTTACACATGGACGCGGTATTCCATTTGCGGTTGGATTGAAGACTGCGAGGCCTGATCTAGAGGTTACGGTCTTCGCCGGAGACGGGGACTTGGTTACAATAGGTGGAAACCACTTTATACACGCGATTAGGAGGAACGACGATATTAATGTAATCATGATAAACAACTTTACATATGGAATGACAGGAGGACAATATGGTGGTACAACTCCCCGTGGATCTAGGACGCTTACCTCACCCTATGGCCATATCGAACGTTCATTTAACATACCCTATATGGCTGCGTCGTTAGGAGCTAGCTATGTAGCTAGATGGTCTCCACTACACTATAGGGAGTTGACGAAGACGATTTTAGAGATGTTTGAGGTAGATGGCTTCGCCATCGTTGAAGTCGTCTCACCATGTATCATGTATACCGGGATGAATGCTATGGAGGCTGTCCACATGATGAAGATGTTTAAGGAGAGATGCGTGATCAACCATAACGCTGATCTCTCTAAAATCGGTATTCCCTCGTTTAAGGAGGATAAGCCTATTGTACTTGGAAACTTCTTGAGGAGGGAGATTCCATCCTTCCAGACCCTCTATCGTGAGGAGGTTATTAAGAGGGCTAGAGGCAGGTGATTGGATGAGCGAGTTGAAGCTTCGTCTTATTGGGGCTGGTGGACACGGTATCCTTACACTTGGTAGAGTCATAGGATCCGCAGCGATTAAATATAACAAGGAGTGTGTCATGACAATAGCTTATAGCCCAGCGCAGAGAGGTGGATGGAGTAGGGCTGATGTAATTATATCCGATGACCCGATTGACTATCCGATTTTCGTTAAGCCCGATATCCTAGTTACCACCACTCAAGAGACTTACGACCT
>JALTNJ010000034.1:0-1499 GCA_027000765.1 Nitrososphaeria archaeon
GCCTTACTCTTATGCTTTTAAACTCTTAACTCATAACTTGAATTGGAGATTAAAGGCTTTTTCTGCATTACCAAAATTTTGGTACGCTAAAGCGTGAGGTCCTACGAGGGAAGTATTCTAAGCAGATTATGTATTTGAGTTTAAAAGAGACAAACCGGAATTTTAAATAATCATAAAAATAAAAACAACCTGGCTTTTACACAAGAAAGTTCATTTATTTAATATGACAGGTTAAACATAATCGGCTTTTGACATTCATAATAACCAACATTTTGTCATTACCCATTAAATTATGTACATCATGGCAGGATGTACAATGTAGTTGATTATCCACTAATAAATCCTGTTGAATGGTGGCCCCCAACCCGGATGAACTTTGAGAAGGATCATAAAGTTCGCCGTCTTCCTGAGCCAATTTCGAATCATAGGTAAATGAAACCGGATGACTGTCACGCAAATCTACTCCAATTTTATTCTTGGAATCAATATATTCCAGAGGTCCGGTATTCCCTCCGAAATTATTTAAAGCAATGGTACCATCATGACAACTCAGGCATAATTTTGAAATGCCTGTTGGTTGTCCGACCTTGGCATTAAGCGTGTTGCTCTGGTAAACGTTGTAGCTAACCTGTTGATAATTATGTTCCCACAATGGTTTTTTGACGTATTTTTCTCCACCATTAGCTCTGGTGTGGCAAACAAAACAAGGGTTATTAGAAATGTTCCACTCTTTTTTTGTAAAATCATGAGGCGAATTAATAAATGATTGTCCAAAAACAACAGAAGCTGTAAGCACTATAAAAACGAAACTTTTTTTTAGACAATGCATCATGTTATCCCCCAATCTTCAATAAGCTATTATATTTTAGATCGAGTAATATTTTAATTACTTAAATTTGACTACAATTTTGTACACTAATTAATCATCTTTTGTACGATTTTTGACCATGACAACCAGGCGTACAACTTCCTCCATTCTGATTAACCTGATAATTTAGGGGCATGTTCCATTTTCCAAAATGAACCGTTTTGGGAATTAAGTGTTCCGATTTGGCCGCATGCACATCATGACACAAGGTACAAATGCGTCCTTTTGGCCGGTTAATATGTACGGCATGTAAATTGGTCTGGCCATTTCTAAAACCGGTCTCTTTGTATTTTGGATTAAATAAATCCGAGTCGTGACATTCAAAACAAATGGCAAAGTTCTCGGGTTTGTTCTCAGCATAAAAAGTTGCCGGATAATAATCTACCAATAAAAAGGGAAATTTTTCCTCGTGCACATTGTGGCACACCAAACAACCTTCATCCTCAATTGGAGCGTGAATGAATTTTGCGTTTCTTAATTTATCTTTAATATTACCAATTTCAGGGCTACCACGATTATGACATGTTAAACAAAGTTCCGGGGTTTCCTTCTTTAATACCGCTTCAATGTTGGAAGCATGAGGTGTATGGCAATTTAAACACGGGGCAGATTTTTTTAAGCCACCATGTAC
>JALTNJ010000034.1:1509-1891 GCA_027000765.1 Nitrososphaeria archaeon
TCAAAACAAAGTGAATTCGGTTTTTGGAGTAATAAGTTTTTATTTTTAGAAATGTGGGGCGCGTGGCAACTCAGGCATTCTTCTTCAAAAGGGGCGTGGACGTATTGGGCATTCTTTAAAAGGTCATGCAAATCATCATGACAATTAAAACATAACGTCGGAATATCTTCAATCAACAAGGCTTCTCTTAACGAATGATGCGGGGCATGGCAGGACATACAATCCTCATCTTCATACGGGGGATGAATGTTTTTTGAACTTTCAATTTCATGGCAAGAGGCACAAATTGATTCACCTTCTTCGACAACCAGGAGGCCGGTACTGTTGGAGGCATGAACCGTATGGCAATCCAGACAACTCCCGTCCTTAACCGGTTCATGAA
>JALTNJ010000035.1 GCA_027000765.1 Nitrososphaeria archaeon
AAGTAATATGGATCTAGAGCTACATCCAATTCTTCAAGTCTACTTATATCCATATCTGGAGGTATAAGTGCATTAGCAACTCCTCCACTGTATATGGCATATGATAACTCTCCTGCCGCTATCATGGGAATGGTATACGCCACCCTATCATCTAAGGCTGCAACCATATAAGCTGTTAAGCCACCCATTGAAATACCCATTACCCCGATAGTCTTGAAGTTAAATCTTTCTTTACTTAACGTCTCTAAAACGCTTATTCCCGTGACTCCAGATAAATATACTTGGTAAAGTAGCGAAGCCTTTATATTTTTATCATCCACTGGTGGTATGAACTGATCCCTGGGTTTAAATGCAAACTCACTTTCACCATGTCCTGCAGCGTCAATCGCTAAAACGACGAATCCCTCGGCAACAAGTTTTTTAGCTATGGGCATCATCATCTCTCTATCGGAGTAAATTCCATGTACCAACAAAATACCATGTAAATTATTTCTATACTGGTAATAATCCGCGGGATAAACGAGCTCCCCAACGATCTTAATAGTTTGATCCTCAATATGCATGGGGAACTCAATTTTCTCACGTATAATTACTATATTTTCGTATTTTTCAGATGTATTGGATAAAACGACATAATTTATTGGCCCCATATTTTTCGCAATATCCTCTTTCCAAACATCATACGGATTCTGGGAAGGTATCATTCTCGAAAAACGTTGTGGAGACGGAGATACAAATACAATAAAATTTGTAGAAATTATGAAAATCAATATTCCTAAAACCAATCTAAAGAGTAGATTTCCACTATTCCACGTCATAGTTCAAAAAATAAATACCGTGTATTATAGATAAATCTAAAAAATTACTTAGTATGAATTATTAATGCAATAAGTAAAAATAAACTAGGATAACTGAAAAATAATTACCAATAGATTTTATACATTTAAAGTTTATATCTCTATCCTAATTCTTCGTAAAAATACAATTTCGCCATTAATATAATGATATATGTATTTATTTTCTATTATTTATTTAAACTAAAAACTAGAAAGTGTAAAATATGTATTTGACTAATATAATAAATATATTTTTCTTTAAGTAAACTATTATGATATATGCTTTTTAATGAGTTGATTTTAAAATGTTATTTGTTGCTTTTTGGAAGATTAGTAAAGATGTTACTGTACAAGACACAGCGAAGACCGGTATGAAGTTGCTTGAAAAGGGTATGGCTCCTCCTAAGGGCGTTAAACTACTTAGATGGTTGCTTCTCCCCGGAGGAAGAGGCGTAACTATCGTGGAGGCTGATAATGCCGACGCATTACTCATGGAATGGATGGTTTGGATCAACGAGTATCCAGGTATGTTTGAGTACTACGAGATCTCACCAGCTGTCGAAGCTACAAAAGCAATCGAATCCGCATTTGAGTTAAGTAAATAAAAAAACCATAATATTCTCTCCGACAATGCTTTAAAACAGAAAGGCATCAGTTGGAGAGAAAAATTTTATTTAGTAAATATCTTGCAATGCATATTGATATTATTCGCCTTCTTCTTCGGATAGGCTTTTTACGAGGATAATCTCAGAGTTCTTAGCCATTCTCTCTATTTCTTCACTTATTTTAATATCTTTAGTCACTACTAATATACCTTTTGGAATATCTAGGTCTATGCATATAAGTTTAAGCTTTAGGAGATCCTTCTCTATTTCCCGGCCATCAGAGAAACTAACCGGGTATATCTCTATCTTATGATTCACTCCTGATATACCGACAACTTCTATTTTATCGGTTGATAGTAGTTTTGCCAGTTGTTGCCTCTCGAATATGTCGTTTGCCCCCGTCATGGCCCATCCATGTTATATTGTTCACCAAAAACTTAATAGATAGT
>JALTNJ010000036.1 GCA_027000765.1 Nitrososphaeria archaeon
TAGGTTATAGCAAGGCTCTTAAGGCCCTTCTTATCAGCCTCCACAGCCTGGTTAGAGTATGTAGCAGCAGCCTTCTCTAGTGCCTTGAGGGTCTCGGGATCAACATAGCCGGGCATTTATATACCCTCCTTTACATACCGTGGGTGAAGGAGATTAGCCCTGCCTCAGCAAGGTTGTATAGCCCTTCTAGCACGGTCTCGGGGGAGGATCTGGTCATCTTAGCCAGCTGATAGATATCCATATATCCGAATTCTCCCCTCTTAATGTTTATGATATATCTTAGTATAGCCACCTCAATCTTCTCAAGCTTCCTAGCATCTACAGTCTTAAGCTTCTTGACATTAACCCTCAATATAGAGTTCTTAATCTGGTTTCTGGAGCGGGTCGGTGTATATCCACCGTATCTACCGGCTCCACTCTCATATACACCGCCGTCCGTAGCCAGCATCTCATAAAGCTTCTGGACACCCTTCCTCGGATCATCGGAGAGTATCTGGTCTAGCTGTTCAGGTATATTGGGGAACCTCTTTGAAAGCTCTTCACCTATCTTCCTCTCCACCGCCTGTATAATCTTAGTCGCATCCTCATCCTGCAGGGATACGAAGTTCGCCAAGTCTATCTCAGGGATGTTTATGATGCTCTCCAAGTCGATGTAGCCGTCGATGAATGACTTATAGTAGTTGCTGAAGCTATCGCTCATTACACGGGCATCCTCAATAACCTGGTTGATGACCTTGGTGGACTCCTTAAACTCTAGAAGAGCGGATACAACTACCTTCATGGTATCCAGCCTAAGATTAACGGCTAGGAGGCCCATATCCACAGTCATTAGGACATTTTTAAGCATCCTAAGGTTATTAGCCTCCTTCAAATACAGTGCTGCAAACCTAGGCTCCTTCCTCTTCTTATAAAACTCGTACTTCTCCCTGAAGGCAACTATCTTCTTATCGATGGAGTTGATGATGTTCCTGATATGCATCTGATAACCACCGATCTCCTTCTTCAACATCTCATATTTCCTAGCTACCTCGGTTGGGGTAACCTTCTTACCAAACATTACTCACCACCTCCTAAATCAGTAAAGATATCGGGGAGCCCTGCCTCAGGCTCCTCAGCATACCCACCGTCCCCCGCCTCATCGACATGGGGATCGGCCGACTCCTCAACACGATTAGAGTATTTATTCAATACATCCTCCAGGTCACTGACCTTGGAGGATAGGTTTAAAAGAGTGTATTCAAGCTCCTCAAGCTCAGCGTTGAGCTTGACAAGCTCCCTATCTAGAACCTCAAATGAATCCATATAAACCTTATTATCTAAGCCATTGGCGTTCTTGGCTACATTAAGCCAGTAGAACAGATGCTCGATCCTCGTCTTCCTCCTCTCAATATCCCTCTTCCTAGACTCGAGACGTTTGACAATCGAGTTTACCTCGGATTTAATAGACTCAAACTCAGACTTGAGGTTATTTAGGAGGCTGATAAAGGTCCCCGAGTCAGGGGATATATTCCTAATCTTCTCGATTGTATCGAGCTGAAGCTTTAGAAAACCCATTTTACCAATTACTTTCTTAGCCCGAATCAAGTCGGGATTAACTATTATAACTTTATCCTCCTCAATAACGAGAGAATTTTTATTCTTTGAGAGGATTACACCACCATTCTCATATACGACGTTTGTTAACTCACCATTAGTATCAAATTCTAAGGCAACTATCCTACCTTTAAACCTACCATATTTCTCTACAATAGGCTTCCCGATAAGATAAAAAAAATTTGGGGTGGGCATTCAACATCACCCACCTATATTTAGAACTTGAACTCTCCGAAGACGGAGGACTCCGCCTTCTCCTCCTCGAACTCTGCTGGTATCCCTGGTAGCTCCTT
>JALTNJ010000037.1 GCA_027000765.1 Nitrososphaeria archaeon
AAGCTCCGTGAGAAGTTGGAGCCCGGTGTAAACGTCGAGTATTGGGAGATAATGGGTAGGAAGAGGATTGTACGTATAAAATGATCCTGATAGATGGGGCTTTTGGAGAAGGCGGTGGACAGATACTTAGGTACTCGGCAGCATTGGCTGCAGCAACGGGGAAAACTGTTAGGGTAGTTAATATCAGGGCCAATAGACCCAATCCGGGTCTAAGGCCCCAACACCTTTCTTCTCTAAAAATTCTGCAGATGATTTTTGGAGGGTTTATCGAGGGCCTCCGAATAGGTTCTACAGAGGTCGTTATAAAGCTCGATGGCCCCAAGCCCGGCAGACTCACATATGATATAGGTACTGCTGGAAGCATTTCTCTTGTAATGCAGTCTCTAGTCCCAGCCCTTGTATTAGCGGATTCCGAGTCTGAGATAACGTTGATAGGGGGAACAGATGTTAAATGGAGCCCTACTATCGATTATATGAGGTATGTCTATACAAGCATCATCAAGAAATTCGGTCCCACTATCCATATAGATGTTCTCAAGAGGGGATATTATCCTGCAGGCGGGGGTAAGGTAAGGCTACGGGTAGCGCCTTCAGGTATGCTAGACAACGTTAAGTTACTGGATAGGGGTGAGTTGGACGAGCTTTTAATTAGGAGTGTAGTCTCTAGACTGCCTCAGCATATTATTCATAGGCAGGCGGATGCGGCTTTAAAAACCGTTTCTAGAGCTGGATTAGGGGATTTGGAGGATATAATTAGGGTTGAGAAGGAGCATGTCCCCCCTGATAAGGCCGGTGGACCCGGGACCAGTACCTTAGTTGTTGCTAGGCATAGTGGAGGATTATACTGTGGCGGTGACTCAATCGGGGAGAGGGGTAAGCCTGCGGAGAAGGTTGGGGAGGAGGCTGCAAAGAGATTCTTGAAGTGGCTAGAGTCAGGCGCTGTTTTAGATAGGTATATTGGGGACATGATAATTCCATTTATGGCCTTGGCAGAGGGAGGAGGAGCCTATACCGTATCTGAGTTCACCAAGCATATGGAGTCCGCTCTATATGTAGTTGAAAAGTTGCTCGGGGTAGAGTATACCGTTGAGGAGGTAGGTGAATCCATATATAAAATTGAGATACGATAGGTTTATCCCCTTTTAAGCACCTTATTTAAAATCGTCTCCCTAAGCTCCTCCACCCCTAAATCCTTTAATATAGATATTTTATATGCATCTTCCTCTAGAAACTCCTCTATATCAACCTCCTTATCATCAATTTTATTGATTACGAGGAGATATGGCTTATCCCCAAATAACTCCCTGATCTCCCTGTATATCGCCACCTGCTTATCAGGCTCATAATACCTGCCTGGACTAGGGTCAAACATGAATAGTATGAGGTCTGGTAGGTGTTTCAAGGCATATATCGCCTGCATCTCCACCTCATTCCTCTCTTTCAAAGGCCTGTCTAAAAGACCTGGGGTATCTATAAGCTGTATCCTAAAATATTTCGTCTCAATATGGCCTACGTGAATCTCCTTTGTAGTGAATGGATAACTGGCTACCTTCACCTTTGCAGTGCTAAGTCTATTTATGAGGGATGATTTACCCACGTTAGGCGGGCCTGAGATTACTACAATAGGCTCATCAAAGTCTATTGAAGGTAGTTTATGTGCATATTTCCAGAGTTCAAGGGCATAGTTCAACTGCTTCTTCCGCCTAACTGGGATAGATAATATCCTGCCCAACGCCTCCTTCCTAATCCTAGCCGCCTCTTCAGTATCCCTAATATACTTCAGCCTATCCATGTAGGATGTCCTAAGCATCTCCAGTGTACGGAGGCTTCCCTCAAGCCTCTTAAGACTTATCCTAATCTCCTCCTCAGGGTAAAATAGCTTTAC
>JALTNJ010000038.1 GCA_027000765.1 Nitrososphaeria archaeon
ATTCGAGAGTGTTATATTATTATACATTGGAACAACGTAGGTCGACCATATGTGTATCGCATTTCTACCGGCATCACCAATATATACATTATTCAAGTCTAGTGATGAACTCTCAGCCATAATATATGCCTGTATCCCCGAGTAGTGGCTACGACCAATATATAGGTTATGGAACCTACTCCAGTCGTTGTGACCATGCCATTTAAAATATATCGATGGATAGCCTGCTTCCCCAGCCTCATTTATATAAAGACTATCCACATTTACATTAGTGTCTTCTCCTAAACTGTAGATAGTCAGCGCCTCATAGTATGCATAGCCGATGTAGATATTACTGAGATCAATTTTGGATATAAATGTTTCATACCTAGTATCTATGTATATCCCTTGGCGATAAGAGTTTAATATACTCACATTATCAACGCGGATATCACCATTTATTGTACTAGGGCATTTTACATATATTGAACAATCTCTACTATAGTTGACAAAGACATTTTTTATATCTAAATCCGCATATTGAACGCCATCGGTAGTTAAATATATGGCATAACCATCTGAATACATCACCGAGATGTTTTCATAGCGCAATTTATAATTAGTTCTCCAATAGTAAGCTCCCTGAATCCCCGCCATCTGGACCCTGCCGATCCCTATATTTGATAGTTCTATAATATTCACATCCGTAGTATCATAGTTGTAAATAGCCGCCTTTATCCCGTAGTATAGGTTATCGAAGAATAAATTATTCGCATAGAGTATGACCCGTGAGTTTTGATTAGAATCGATGCTTAAGCCACTAGGGGTTGCTTGGGTTAGAAGTTTCTCGCTGAATAAACAATATAGCCCATCTACAAATATTGTAGTATCCGAATCACCTTGGTATGATAGGTAGATAGCCGAATCTATAGAAGCATTGATGAAGACGTTCCTTATAGAAACATTAGATACCTGAGAATTATAGTATCCAAATATAGCATAGCCATAGTTATATGTATTGGGCGTTGAAATAAATGACACATTGGATACGTCTATATCCGTTGCATTGGTCCACAGGACTGAATTAATGCCCTGGGTATCAACGAGTATGGTAACATTCGCTAAACTAAACGATATCCTCGATGTGGGGCGGTCAACAACATATAAACCAATGGAAGATCCCCGGCTGATACTAGATAAATGCCAGCTATGCCAGGCACCATCTACAGTGATATTTATATCAATCACAAGATCCGAGAAGTCGTAGACATCGCTTACAAACCGTAAGACATCGCCATCTCTAACAAGGCCGCTTGATAAGGCTTGGCTAACGCTTGAAAAGTCACCGCTTGAACCCACGGTCCATATAGTAGGCGCAGCTGTAACAGGAAAAGGTTGTAAAGTAAACATTATGCCGATGAATAGGGCCATGACCAGGATATATATTCTGGTCATTTTTCCAGCCTCAAATACACCCGATTAATAAAGCATCTCTATTTAACTTAATAAAATATCAATATGACACATATAAATCATATTATATCCTTAGAATACCATGTTCAGATATATGTTCAACGGTATAGTAGACAAAATAATAATTTGCAACACCATTGGAAAAAACACTATCAACTACTTGATGGAGCGCAAGTCTCTTCAGACTCATCTTAAATAACATATGGATAGTAATCCCACCGTCATTTTCCATGATAAATTACTTTCTTTCTTAATTGAATACGGGTGTATAGAGACCTGTAATTGTATGGAGATAAAGACCTTCATATTGCCAGTGAGTTTTGGAGGTTTGATATACGTGAGGGTAAGAAGGCTGGAAATGATGAGTCTATATACCGCTCTATTCTAGTTTCAGAACCTAACCATTGAAAATTTATAAACTTTACCGTATTCTTAAAATCTCTAATGAAAATTAACCATACATACCTTCAGTATTATTATGGCTAAATATATGATATATAATATATCTGGTGTTGAGTATTATGATTGAGATCGAGGGGCTCACTAAATATTATAATAGGAAGGCTCCACCTGCTTTGGATAAAGTTGGGTTTAAGGTTGAGAATGGAGAGATAGTTGGCTATGTAGGTCTTAACGGGGCTGGTAAGACGACTACGATCAAGATTGCAGCCGGTGTCCTCCTCCCCACCAGCGGTACCGTGTATATAGATGGCTATGATATAGTTAGGGAGAAAGCTAAAGCCTCTGAGAGGGTTGGATGGCTCCCTGAACTTCCTAATTTCAATCTAAATGAAAAGGCCCTTAATCTAATGATGTATTATGCTGGTTTCCATGGTTTGGGTGGACAGCAGGCTGAAGAACGATGTCTTTCTCTATTGAAGAAAGTGGGTTTACAAGGTTATGAGAATAATAAGCTCCGAGAGTATTCGATGGGTATGAAGAAAAGATTTTCTCTCGCGGTTTCAATGATCTCTGATCCACCTAATTTCTTGTTCGATGAGGTCTTGAATGGACTGGATCCAGAGGGTATACGTTTCTTTAGGGAGCTGGCTCTGGAATTTAAAAAAGAGGGTAGAGCCGTGTTATTCTCTAGCCATATTTTATCAGAAGTGGAGACAATAGCAGATGAGATAGTATTTATTCATAAAGGTAGGATAATCAATATAATACGTAGTGAAGATCTTAGTAGATTCGGTGGGCTAGTTATAGAGTTGACCATCAGCAATATTGATAATAAGCTCGAGAATATCCTTGAATCTTACGGTAAAGTAGAGGTCTCGGGAGATTCTGTCATTATATATGATTCAAAAGCCCCTGCATACGAGGTCAATAGAGTTCTGGTGGAGAACGGCTATAAAGTCTCCAGCTTACAGTCGCGTAGAATGGAGTTAGAGGAATATTTCCTGAAGCTCGTTGGAGGCGAGGGGGATGCTTAGACCAATATTATACGACTTCAGAAAAACGTTCCTCAGCAAGGGCTCAATAATAGTGATTATCCTAGTTGCATTAATAGGATTTGCATTAATACCCATGGTAAAAACATCCATGACCTCAGTATACGTAGAACCACTAAAATTCCAAGGCATCCTCATCTACAGTAATAAAAGCCTCGGGATTAAGGGCATTATATTCAATGGCTATGGAGAACCTCTAACCAATGCACATATCTACCTAGAGACAGAGGATATGTATACGGGGGAAGTCTATTATAACACGACTCTAAATCCAGATGAAAATGGATTTGTAGACGCTTCGATAGATATAAGTAATGTCCCCTCCCCGAAAGATACATTACTTAATATAACGGTTTCATATGAGACATTCTCATTCACCACGAAACGCCCTATCACACCACTATCATCTAGTAACCGTAGTATAGATCAGCTAATGACTCCAATAGAATATATTAAAGATCCGAAGAACTCTACAAGGACATTTATAAGAATATTCTATGCCAATGATGATGGTGGGCCTCCAACGGGATATAAAATACATTATTATCTCTATAAGCTTGAAAACCCATATGAGTTCGAGTACTTCTATAATGAGACCCATGTATTCCTCGGTGGACTGGGTGATAAGAAGAGGCTTGTCCTAAAGGCATCTGAATTACCCGTTATGACCACGCTTACAGACTATGCTACGGACCTCGATCCATATCCACTGCTGAAGGAGAATGTGAATGCTACAAACATCCTACTCGTCATAACAGACTCCCATGACAATATCCTCGATGTATATAATGTTGATACAAGGTCTTTCATGCCATTTATACCAGGGATCAACGTTAAAGACATGATATCTGGTTTTATGCTAGGCGTATTGGGAGGCTTTGTCCCTATAATGGCCATATTAAACGCCTATTTCGGATATGGCAGTGACCGTGTAAAAGGCTATCTAGAGATGGTTCTAGCTAGACCCGTCACTAGACTAGGCATCGCATTATCCAGATACATATCCATAATCCTCTCCCTAACAGTAGCCATACTAATCCTCGCTGGTATAATGAACTTCTCAATATACTATACCCTCTCAGAAACCATTCCATTGGATGTCTTGACGAGCATGATACTGGCCTTCCTTGTTGAGGCAGCTGCATTAGTAGGTATAATGCTAGTCTTATCCCATATACTGAAGTCGACAGGCAGCCTAATAGGTGTGGGCATCAGCATCTGGATAGTCCTAAGCTTCTTCTGGGACCTAATAATATTCCTCGCCTCGAACGCCCTAGGCATACAACTCATGTCGGCAGAATACCATAGGATATCCATATACCTATCATATCTAAACCCCGTGAAATACTCGAGTCTAGTGGACATATACCGCCGGGGATATGTTATAGGCGCATCTGGAAAGATCCCTATTACCCCCGCCTACTATGGAATAACCCTCCCAACACTTGTAATACTGGCTATAGCATGGATAACGATTCCACTAGCGATATTCCTCTACCTCGCAACTAAAAGAGACTAACATCCCATATTAAGTGGGAATAATTTATTAAAGTGGGTCCCACACTTAAAATATAGGGGAGGCAAATGCCGATTAGAACTAAAGTAGATGATAAAGGCCGTATTATAATACCTAAACACCTAAGGGACGCCCTTGGCATAAAAAGCGGCGACGAACTAATAATAAACATAGATAAGGATAAGCTAGTGATTCAAAAGGATACCGATGCCTTCGAGGTTCTGAGAACGGTATTTAAACAGCTTAGATTTGACAGGGGTCTCCGTAGGAAAGCTGAGGAGGAGGCCTTGAAGGAAGTCGGGCGAGAACTCGGTGACTAAATGATGAAGGCCCTCGTCGAAACCGGCTTCTTAATAGCCCTAAACCCCGATGACAAACATCATAAATGGGCCCTAAACATCCTGAAACAAGCAAAGGAGGGAGAGATCCTCCTCTACATATCGCCAGCCGCACCAATAGAACTCTCACTAATCCTAAGAAGCAAAGGAGTAAGTGAAGAAATGATATCCAAATCACTAGAGGCACTACACATCATAATAACGAGATACATAAAACCTAAATATCCCCAGTTAACACTAAACCATCTATCGAAAGCCGCCGTACTCAGGAAAAAATACCCTCAACTAACATTATTCGACTCCATCCACCTAGCCACAGCAATAACAGAGAAACTAGTATATCTAGATAGAGACGAGACACTAAAAGACATCTATAAAAAAGAAATAGAATAAGGGTTATAATCACCAGACCATAACCCGATATCCTTCTCTGATCTTCTTCGAAACATATTCACCAACATAGAAGACGTCGACACCCTTCTCAACCAGGCTAGAGGTAAAACCGCCTTTATCAGCAATAGCCTTACAAGCTGCCACTTTAAGACCCGCTTCACCAGCCATATCCACAACCCTAGAAAGCAGCTCCACATCACTAGCCAACACACCCTCACTAGGCCCGAAGAAGACTAGGTCCAGGTTATCCACCCAGCCACGCTTAAAAGCATTTGTAGCATACATAACAGCAGCCAAGATCTTATCCCTATCCCTAGTAGCAACAACAACCAAAACCGAGACAGACATAAACAACCAGCCAACAAAAAACAACCCAACAAAAACTTATAAAAAAGACCCACAACAAAAATAATATAGAGCCCCGGGTAGCTCAACCTGGTAGAACCCCCAAACACAAAAGGGGGTACCGAAAGCGCCCGGCTGTAGGCTGTACCCATCGGTGTCGGGTACAGCATTCCAGCCCAGGTTGAGACAGAAACCGGGTGGTTCCAGGTTCAAATCCTGGCCCGGGGACCAAATTTCTTTAATCTTTCTTCATTTTTTTATTGAATTTCAAAATTTTGTTTTTAGTTTTTTAAGGTGTTTTTTATAGCTTCTATCGCTTTGTTTAGGGTTTTGAACTCCTCTGAACTCCATTTGTTGTCGGAGAATGTCTGTGTTTCGAATACATTTTTTTCTTTTTTACTTAATGTGATCATGAGTTTTTTCTTGTCTTTGTAGAAGTGTATTTCTATTATAAGCTCATTAAGATTGTAGAGTGGATGGACATATAGAGAGATTATTTTAGATCTATCACTTGTTGCTAGAGTTATATCGGCAGCTATATTTAGAAACTTCAATAATTCATTTAGTTGTCTCTCTCTATCATCTTCTTCTATAAATACAGAATCTCCCAGGGAATAGAGAGTTTTATAAATCTCCTTGAGGAACTCCAAAGCTGATATTATTCTATTAATTGTCTCCAAATCATATTTAATATGTTCTAATATTATATTCGTAACTGATATGCCCTCTTCATTTATTACGTTTTTTATTTTCATGTTCGGGATAATTAATTCTTTGCTGAGCTTTTCTATTATCCTAGTTTTTTGGTAATGTGCATCTAAAATATCTGGATATCTTAATTTCAAGTCTGCTATTTTCTTTTTATCTCTCCAAAACTCTTCTTTTAGTAACTCTTTTCTTATCTTATCTGGAATTTTCCTTTCAACTAAAAGATCCCTTATAGAATAGAAAAAATCGGTGATCTCTATAACATCATCTTTAAAAATAATCACATCAAAGAAGTCAAGATATGGTAATCCTTTATCTTCTTTTGTAACACTAAATTTTATATTTCTTTCGGTACTAAACCAGAAATTGAGATTAAGATCTATAAAGGGCTTTTTGGAAAACTCGTGCACAAGGCGTTTGGCAAACGTGATATTCTCTATTAAATCATCTTTACTCATCATCTATCCTCCATTCATTAAAATATAAAAAAGCCTTTAAAGGCATACTTAACTTATCTTCTAAGCCTATAACAATCACTCCATACTTTTTAATCTCCAAAGAACCAATTTCTCTTGAATATTTTGAGTATACGTGTTTTTCTACTTCTTCTAGAGCAAATTTGGATTTTATATCCAACATACTTTCCTTCGTCATCTTTACCTCGAATACGCTTCTCTCTCCATCTTTAGTTGCCATAATGTCTGGCCCTTTTAACTTGAATATTTTTAGGGGATATTCATTTATATGTCCATACCCAAGTCTTTCTAAGAATTCTTTCGCAATGATTAATCCAATTTTTTCTTTTATTAGGTTATATTCTTGGATAGTTCCTTGTTTTGCGGATTGATAAACAGCTTTTATATATTCTGAAGGAACCTCGTTAATGATTAACTCATACTTTTGGAAAAGCTCTCCATTCTCTTCGTGTACTAGGTTAATATGTTTTATCACTTGTTTTCCTATCAATGAATTGCTTGGATCTATTCTTTTAGTCAGAGGAATATATGTTGTAACTGGCTTAGTTTTTCTATAACTAATTGCTAAAAAATCTCCAATCTTGTATATTCTTTCTATAGTCCTAGGAACCTTACCCTTGTCTACCTGTATACTTGAGATATACTTTATTTCAAGATCGTAGTCCGATAATAGAAATTGTAATAGGGCATATGAAGTCCCGTGCCTTTTCAATTTTATAACTAACCTAGCTTTACCTCCATAAGGTTTCTCTAACTTATAGTCATGGCACTTAAGTAATTTTGTAGAAATTGTTAAATAGACTTCATCATTTTTGTTCATCAATTTTATATTACTATATTTTCGCTTGGTTCTCCTGTTAATTTCAGATAAGATGTCATTAATATCCGTCTTCGATATCCTCGCTTTATATATTTCTCCCTGTTTTAGCTCTCTAATAGATATCTTCGCCTTTCCTTTACCAGAATAGTATGTGTAGTATTCATGCTCCTCGCCATTATATAGCTCTATCCTATAGATTCCTTCTCCTGCTTCTATTTCTCGCCACATGTTTTGTGTTATTAAGATATAGGAGAAGTCTCGATCCTTCCTTACCATTATA
>JALTNJ010000039.1:0-2675 GCA_027000765.1 Nitrososphaeria archaeon
ATCAATCCTCACACAGAGGCAGTTATATAAAAAGTAGTTCGTGGCATGCTAAAAAATATTGACATGTCTTATTTAGAAACTTACTATGATATTTTTTATTCGATATAGCATTTAGATAGGGTGGTTATAGATGGTATTTGAAAATAAAGATATCCTAGAATTGCTTGAGAGATACAGGGTTATCTGGGCAATATCCCATGCGACTTCAGTATTACACTGGGATTCAGAGACGTATATGCCTAAAAACGGCATTATGGAGAGAAGTGTAGCTATAGGAGAGTTATCTGTGCTCTCTCAAAAACTTCTACTTGATGAGAAACTCGTTTCACTGGTTGAGAAACTTGATGGTTTAGAAGATTTAAACGACTATGAAAAAGGCGTTGTAAGAGTGTTGAAGAGGAATATCAGGATAATGAAGGCCCTCCCACCTGAATTGGTCAGGGAATTAGCTAAGACTGCTCAGGAGGCGAGGCCATATTGGAAGACTGCTAAGGAGAAGAATGACTTCAATATCTTTAAACCATATCTAGAGAAGATAGTGGAGCTGGAGAAGAAGGTTGTGGAATACTTGGGTTATGAAGAGCATCCATATGATGCGTTGCTAGACTTCTATGAAGAGGGTCTGCTGACGAGGGACGTGGATATGATGTTCAGTAAATTGGAGCCAGAGATACGTGCAGTGTTAGAGAAGGTTTTGGAGAATGATTATTATCCGCAGAAACATCCCTTAGAGGATGTTAAATATGATGTTGATGCTATGAGGAAGGTTAATATGGAGATACTTAAGCTACTGAAGTATCCCTTTGAAAGTGGACGGCTAGATGAGTCGGCCCATCCATTCACTATACATATGGGTTTAAAAGATGTTAGGATAACTACAAGATATGAAGGATATGACTTTAAGAGGTCGTTACTGGGGACTATCCATGAATTTGGCCATGCCCTTTATGAGCTTCAAATTGATGAGAGGCTCATGATGACCCCAATAGCCACGGGGGTTTCACTAGGTATACATGAGTCACAGTCTCGTTTCTGGGAAAATATGTTAGGACGTTCAAGGGCATTTACCGAGGCTACTTACGAGCTTCTTAAAAAGTATCTACCGTTCCTCAAGGACTATTCCCCAGAAGAAGTATACAGGTATTTTAACACGGTACGACCAAGTTTTATACGGACAGAGGCTGATGAAGTGACTTATAACATCCATATATTACTAAGGTTTAAGCTGGAGAAACTCCTTATAACAGGTGAAATATCGGCTTCGGATGTTGCAGATCTATGGAATGATGAGATGGAGCGTCTACTTGGTATACGGCCAAAGACATATAGTGAAGGAGTTCTACAGGATATACATTGGAGCCAGGGATCTATAGGATACTTCCCCACCTATACGATAGGTACGCTCGTTGCGGCTCAAATAAGGTATCACATGGTCAATGAACTTGGCAGTATAGAAGAATTGATCTTCAATGGAGACTATGATGCTATTAAGAATTATCTGAGGGATAAGATTCATAAATGGGGCTCAACCTATCCACCGAAGGAGTTGCTGAAGAGAAGCTTTGGAGAGGAGTTCGACCCTACATACTTCACAAGATATCTTAGGGAGAAATATCTCTCCTAACCCCTTATCTTTATTCCCTTCCACATATACCGTGTAAAGCCATTAGATTTATTTGGTGATTAAGATGGATGAGATAATGGTAGTCACAACACCAGAGTTACCTGGATATCGTGTTAAGAAGGTATTAGGAATCGTAACTGGTCTAACCGCTAGGACAAGGGGCGTAGGTGGAAAGATAATTGCTGGAATACAAGGTGCATTAGGTGGAGAAGTTTCTGCATATACCAATGAGATGATGAAGGCTAGGCGAGAGGCCTTAGAGAGGATGGTTAGCGAGGCAAAAGCCTTAGGTGCAAATGCAGTTATAGGTGTGGATCTAGAGACATCAGAAGTATTCGAAGGCGTGGTATTGATTTCAGCAACAGGAACCGCGGTGTTAGTCGAGAAGGAAGAATAACATCCCCCTTATTTATACATGTCTTGTCCAATGACTATCTCCCTTCCCCTCCAGTTTATCACGATCTTATCCCGTGTCTTTCTCCAAGCGATATAAAGAAGCCATCCGACTAGGAGGAATCCGATGGGATATAGGGCTATAGAATAAATCCTTGGCTTCACAACGCCAGATAAAATCTGTAGAATGGGTACGGACCATATTGAGATTAGAAACCCTAGTCCCTCGACAAGTGTAAGGTAGCCTAGGAATATCATTATTGGAAGGAGGTATATGGCTATATTAATTATTAATGACACAGCGATAAGCAAGAGCGTCTCCATCCTACCGATCTTTATAAACATCATTATTCTCATAAAGAAGTTCTCTAGATCTCTATAGCTTGGGTTCCATATGGTATACCAGCCTCCACGTATAAAGCTAATTTTTAAACCCTCTTGATATGCTATCTTCCCAAGCTCAGCGTCTTCAACCACGGAATTATAGACCCTTTTATGGCCACCTATTTCCTCATATGCTTCTCTCCTCCATGCCATGACTGCACCAGCGAGCCATGGCTTACCGCCTTCACTAACCCTCCATGGAGGATAGAACATGCTTACGAGTATGTTAAATGCATATTCAACTAGTGAAGACAATAGATTTCTGCAGTGGAAT
>JALTNJ010000039.1:2685-7731 GCA_027000765.1 Nitrososphaeria archaeon
GGAATCTTGGTACACCAGATACAATATCGAAGGATTCAAGATGTTTAGCTAAACAATATATGTCTTTAGCCGATAATACTGTATCAGAATCAAGAAAGACAATATACTTCCCATTACTCTCCCGATACCCCGTGTAACATGCATATGGCTTACCCATCCAGTCACTTGGTTTTGACACGTGTATAACCCTACAGTTTTCATATTCTGAACATACCTTCAATGCTTCTTCATAAGAGCCATCAGTTGACTCATCATCAACTATAATGACCTCTATTCCAGGCCCATATATTCCCTCCACTAGCCTACGAATATTTTCCCTCTCATTTCTAACTGGAATAATTACACTAATATCCTCTATTTCCTCTTCATCCCCACTTGGGCAGCGGGGAAGACTTAGATAGCCGCTTTGGGCTATAAGAATTGTTATACTCATTATAGCCAATATCGCGTATAGAAACTCTATAGCCGATGATATGATTCCACTGTCCATCGCTCTTCATCTATAACAATGGAGAGATAGTAAAATATATCTGTCTATAATCGATTAAGTAATTATTAAGATGACCCGGATAAGAACATTCTCCCATGATTTTCAGGAAGATGAGCCAAAGTTAGTTAAAAACCCAGACACAATAGAGAATTATCTTAGAGATGAGTCTAATATAGGAGGAGGAAATGCAGAAGCCGTTGTTTATCCTGAGACAGAAGCGCACATATCAAAAATACTCTATAAAGCATATGTTAATGGGATACGCATCGCTGTCTCAGGCGGTGGCACTGGGTTAACTGGAGCTAGGATTCCTTTAGGCGGGTACGTAATGTCAATGGAGTTTATGACTAGGCCAGTAACACCATGTAAAGAAGGGGAGTGTATCATCAGGGGAAGTTACTTGGGGAAGGAATATATAATTAGAATTGGAACTGATTCCGAGGAGTATGCCTATGCAGTTGTTCCTCCTGGAATTCCATTAAACGTCTTAATAGATATGATATCGAGATATAAGCTGATATATCCACCAAATCCAACTGAGAAAAATGCATTTGTAGGAGGCAACGTGGCTACAAACTCATCAGGAGCATGGACGTTTAGATTTGCCCCGATAAGACATTATGTTAGAAGACTGAGGATTGTATTGCCAAATGGAGATATAGTGGAAGTAAGTAGAGGTGAGTATAACGTCTCTGGAAGACATTTTGAGTTGGAGACTTCGAGTGGAGAGGTTATCGATGTGTCTCTTCCAAAGTATAAAATGCCATCGTTGAAGAAGCATTCCGCAGGCTATTATGTCGAGGATAATTTGGATTTGATAGACCTGTTTATAGGTGCGGAGGGAACCCTGGGAGTATATAGCGAGATAGAAATAGGGTTGGAGAATATGCCTGAAGTCATCTATCCTATATATGCTCATTTCAGTAATATAGAGGATCTACTTGGGTTTGTGGATTCTCTTAAAAGATATTCTGGGGAGGCTCCTGCATCGATCTTTTCAATAGAGTTCTTCGACGGATATTCCGTTGATTTCATTAGGAAAAAATATCCTCCTCCATTAATACCAGAGGAGTCAAGAGGGATAATATTCTTCGAGATAGCCGGTGAAGAGGAGGATGTATTTAATACATTGGCCGAGGTAAGTGAGGTTTTGGATGAATTTAATGTTTTGAAAGTAATGGCCTCTGAGGATCCAAAGTGGATTGAAAAGTCAAGAGAAATGAGGCATGCAGTTCCAGAGGGGGTATCCATCTTCGTGAGGCGCCACAATACACATAAAGTTTCAACGGATATCGCTGTGCCAGAGGATAGATTTAGGGAGATGATGGACACATATTTGGATATTGGAGAGTCGTCAGGCATACACTATGTGATGTATGGACATATCGGGGACAGCCATATTCACTTTAACTTCCTCCCCAGGAATGTTGATGAGCTTAGAAAATCACTTGACCATGCCGTGGAGCTGATGAAGAAAGGCGTTGCCCTTGGTGGAACAATATCCGCTGAACATGGCGTGGGTAAAAAAGTGTATTTTGAGGATGGCGAACCGGAGCCTATATTAAAGATCCTTTATGGTGAAAAGGGGTTGATTGAGTCCGCCGAGCTTAAAAAGACTATTGATGAGCACCTAATCCTGAACATCGGGAACATAGTTTCAGAGAAATATCTTGGTATATGAAGATATCTCTACACTATGTTATTTATAGACATATTCCTCGCTGGGATATAAGCCTCTCCGCACCTCATCTCTAAACTTAATCACAGCCTTCTTTATCACTGACCTCAAGTCTGCGTATCTCTTGAGAAACTTTGGGGAGAAGTCATAGTCATAGCCCAAGAGGTCGTTTATGACAAGTACCTGGCCATCGCAATACCTACCCGCCCCCACGCCGATTGTAGGTACTCTTAGCTTATTGGTGATCTCCCGAGCAACATCCTCAACTACAAGCTCAAGTGCAAGTGCAAAAATGCCTGCTTCCTCCATATCCAAGGCATTATCGATGAGCATCTTCCTCTCCTCAGGAGTCTTACCCTTTACTTTTATTATATCCTCTGTCTGAGGTAGAATACCTAGATGACTTATAACTGGTATGCCGACTGAAACCACCTCTCTGACTATATGAGGCTTATATCCCTCTATCAATACACCTGCTGCACCAGCCTCAATAAGCTTCTCAGCGTTCCTAATCGCCTCATCAACCGTATTATGTGTATTAACCGGCATATCCGATAATACAGGCGTATTTTTCACACCTCTAGCTACACATTCTGTATGGTATATCATGTGCTCTAGTCTTACACTTTTAGTATCCTTATGACCTTGAAATACCATGCCTAGGCTGTCTCCAACTAATATCAGGTCAATATTACATTCATCAAGTATCTTAGCGGTTTGATAGTCATATGCCGTAACCATGACGATTTTCTCTCTACCCTTCTTTTCAATAATCTTCTTATACCACATTACAGATCACCAGGGATACAGTATACCTTGAATATGGAAACTTAATAAATAGTTTTAAAGCCATTTTTTACTGAGGAAAATGCACAGCAAAGTTGTTTCTAGAGAGAGCAACATGGCTGGTATAATATACTTTCCATATCATCTCTCCATCCTAATCCTATTCGTAGTATTAATAATATTCGTTTTAGGCCTATTGTATATTGGTCTACTTGGACTCGCCTTTAGAAAACTCGGGTTACCCACATACCTTATATTCACACTATTAATTTCAGCGTTCATTTTCAGCTCTATAAATATCCCAGTTTTCAAGATGAAGACGAGGAGAATCGCCATAACATCAGAGTATATCAGCTTCTTTGGAATTAAATATAGGATCCCCATAGTCCGTGAAGTAGAGGATGATATGGTTGTAGCTATAAATGTGGGGGGAGCACTAATACCAGTTGCCTTCAGTATATTCCTCATCCTAAAGCTACCTTTTCTAATTAACGATTATCTACTAGGTATTCTTGTAGTCTCAATAGCCACATTCTTGATGGCTAAACCCGTTAAAGGTGTGGGGATAGTTACTCCAGCGCTTCTCCCGCCTATAGTTGCCGCTATCACCGCATTACTAATATCCCCTGGTTATAGTAGCTTCATTGCATATGTCTCAGGTACATTAGGCACCCTCATAGGGGCT
Organism: Nitrososphaeria archaeon; assembly: GCA_027000765.1. GTDB lineage: Archaea > Thermoproteota > Nitrososphaeria > Geothermarchaeales > JDFR-13 > Geothermarchaeum. The sequence goes on from JALTNJ010000039.1 coordinate 6,325, forward strand.
GATCTATTGAACATACCTCGATTTAAGGATCTAGGCGCATCTATTGTTAGCATTGGCGGGGCTGGGACATTCGATGGTATATTCCTTACAGGGATAATCGCAGTATTACTTGCATAAAACCCAAACTCCATCCCCATCGATATTAAATATTCAAGAATATTCAGTATCAAATTCTCCACAACCCGGTGTAAACACGTGTAAATGATGGTTTTACACACCAGCGTCTGGACTCACTCAATATCTATGGCCTGAAACTGTTACTATATTATAATGATCTCGTAATATGTTTATAGAAAATAAATAAATTATGTATATTTTTTCAATATTATCTGGTCTATAAATTTTACAATTACATGTTATTTTGATTTAAAAGATATGTCTCTATAATATTATTTGCTGGTGTAATCATGGCCAGCGATCCTATCAAGAGGCGTGATTTTCTTAAGGTTTCTGCTGCTGCTGTCGGTGGTTTTCTCCTAGGGGTTGGCGTTGGATGGGTTGCTAAACCAGTTCCTGAAGCCATTGTAAAACCAGGTAGTATGGAGATCAAAGCATATTTCATTCCTTCAACTCCAATTGAAGAGCCTTGGGTAGGGGTTGTTCATGAAGCGCTTCAGAAGGCTGCGGAAACCTATCCAAATGTGTCTTATGACTGGACTGAAAACGTCCCCTATTCCGATGTACCACGTGTCATGATGGAGGCAGTCGACGGGGGATACAACCTTATATTTGCCGACGTCTTTGGATGTGAAGAGGAGGCTAGGGACGTAGCTGAGAAATATCCTGATGTCTACTTCGTCTTCGGATCTGGACTGGGTCCTATGGAGCCCAATGTAAGTGTATTCGATGACTGGATACATGAACCGGCATATATCATTGGTGCTATAGCAGGAAAACTAACTGATTCGAATGTAGTGGGTGCGGTCGGGGGATATGCAATTCCAGAGGTAAATAGGTTGATAAATGCCTACAAATACGGCGTAAAAGACTACAATCCAGATGCAAAAGTGAAGATAACCTTCATCAACAGCTGGTTCGACCCGCCAACCGCTGCATCAGCTGCCCAGAGCCAGATTGACGAGGGGGTAGATGTCATGTATGCAGAGAGATATGATCCCTTTAGCGTTACATCGCCACTTGGCATCCCAACATTTGGCAACCTAAAAGACCAGTACTCCCTTGCACCTAATGTCGTGATCACAGGACCCGAGTGGGATATGTGGCCGGCTGTAAATGAAGTCATTTCAATGATAAATGAAGGAAGATGGCAGGCAAAGGACCTAGCTGAGTGGACAATGATGGCTAAAGGCGGTGCTAGGCTTGCAGGCTGGGAAGGACCTACAGATAATACTTGGCACAACTATAAGGAGCGTCTAGACCCGGAGATAGTGAAAAAGATAGAGGATA
>JALTNJ010000040.1 GCA_027000765.1 Nitrososphaeria archaeon
CATATGGAGAGCTCGATCCAAATGATCCAAACACCTACAAGAATAACTTTAGAGGTATCATCTCATTCCTAAAGTTTGACAGAAACAAGGGTAGAATAATTCTTGAAGAGAGCTTCCAGATCGAGGTTCCACCATACTCACAGGATCTGATCTCAATCGGTTGGGGCCCCTCAGATGGGCTATGTTTCGTGAACTCGTTTAACACTGAGTTGGCTATTGGAGGTGTGATGGAGGGTAAGCCCGCTTTAGAGGTCGGCTCAGCCGAGTATGACTTCGACTATCTACACATTATACTATGGAAGAAGGCTGAGGAATTGATTAGACAGGGTAAATATAAAGAGCTGAATGGAATCAAAGTAATTACGTTAGATACAGCAATTAAAGAAGGTATCCTTTACTTTGCTCCTGAGCCTAAGAGTCCACATGGATGTGACATTGCGCCAAGGGGTGACTATGTAGTAGTATCAGGTAAGCTGGAGCCTGTTGCCACAATATATAGTGTTGAGAAGATATTGAATGCAATTAATAATAAAGACTTCGAGGGTACGGATGTATATGGAGTACCTATATTGAAGTTTGAATCTGTTAAGGCTGCACAAGTAGAGCTTGGACTCGGTCCACTCCATACAGAGTTTGATGACAAGGGATATGCATATACTAGTCTCTTTATTGACAATAAGATTGCTAAGTGGACATTAGGTCCTCCATACTTCGAGGGTGACGAGGCATGGAAAGTAGTTGATAAAGTTGATATACATTATAACATTGGACATTTAGCGGCTCCAGAGAGTAACTCGCCCTCGCCAAAAGGTAAGTATGTAGTTGCACTTAACAAGTGGTCTATTGATAGATTCCCAGTTCTAGGGCCTTTGAAGCCTCAGAACTTCCAAGTAATCGACATTACTGGAGAGAAGATGAAAGTGTTGATGGATTATCCAATTGGTATCGGAGAACCTCACTATGCTAAGATCATAGATATTAACAAGATAAAGGCTCTAGAGGTGTACCCACCAGGTACAGATCCAATCACATTCCAGAAGCATCCCCACGCCATAAAGAAGGGTGAGGAGAGAATAGAGAGGACAACTATAGATGGTAGACCCGCGACTATAGTCTATGGTACACTTATTAGGAGTACATTTACCCCAGACATCATCAGGGTTAAACAGGGAGATTTGGTAAGGATATATTTGACGAATGTAGAGACGACGCCGGATGCTACACATGGTTTTGCCCTATGTGAGTATAATATCAATGCCAGCCTAGAACCTGGAGAGACGGCTACAATAGAGTTCGTAGCCGATAAACCAGGTGTCTATGCATTCTACTGTTCAGAATTCTGTTCACCGCTACACCTTGAGATGGCAGGTTGGCTAATTGTAGAGCCAACTTAAGGGTGTCTATAATGAACCTCAAGCTTTTTATTCCCCTTATTTTTATTATTTTGGGTTTAGGATTTATAGCATATAATGTATTTCTCGCTTCACAGACTGTCCCAGATATTGTATACGGCCAAGACAAATGTGATAATTGTGGTATGATTATAAGTGAGAAGAAATATTCTGCTATTGCATATTCAATTGGGGAAGATAGATGGGTAAAATTCGATGATATAGGTGGGTTATTTATTTACATGGTTAAACATGGTGGTAAGGAGCAGTTTAAGGATATATATGTATTTGATTTTAACACTGGTGAGAGGATATCCGCTGTTGATGCCTATTATGTAAAGGGTAATCCTGATAAGATTTGGACTCCTATGTCAAGCGGAATAATAGCATTTAAATCCATGTCTGACGCTGAGTCGTATGCATCCCAGGTAGGTGGGATGGTCATGTCTTTTGATGAACTATATAC
>JALTNJ010000041.1 GCA_027000765.1 Nitrososphaeria archaeon
GGGGCAGTACGATGGATACTGCCAAGGTCGTATCAGCTTCACTGACAAACACCGTTTCTATTGAGGATATGGTTGGTATTGATAATGTTCCTGTAAAGGGAAAGCCACTTATACTACTTCCAACAACATCTGGAACTGGTAGCGAGGTTAACCGGACTGCCATGCTTGTTGTCCATGGTGTTAAGAGATGGATTATGAGTGAGAATATTAGTGCAGAGCTAGCCGTTGTAGACCCTATGTTAACCGTGTCGTGTCCTCCTAGGGTGACCGCATTCACGGGTATGGATGCATTGGCCCATGCGATTGAGGGACTAATGTCGCTGGACGGTAGCCCCTTGGTGGATGCATTAGCCTTGGAAGTATCTCATCTCGTGAATAAATACCTGGTTAAAGCGTATTACAATGGTGCTGATATTGAGGCTAGATACTATATGAGTATGGCCGCTACATTAGCCGGCTTCATCTTATGTGCAACCGGCGCGGTATATGCCCATTCCATAAGCTATACCCTGGTGAGATACGGGGTTCCACATGGATTGGGGACAGGCTTCTCACTATCCTATGCCATGGAGATAAACGTCCCAGTTATCCCTGAGAAGCTCGCTAGAGTGGCTGAGGCATTCGGCGTTAAGGAGGGATGTGCTAGGGAGAAGGCGTTTAAAGCTGTTTCAATAGTTAGGAGGATATGGAATGACCTCGGCATGCCATGCTGCCTGAGGGAGATGGGTGTCCCAGAGGAGGATCTGGAGATGCTGGCTAAAGAGCTGGTTGAGAAGTATCCTAGGAAGAATAACCCCCGTTTCCTTGGTTTTGAAGACGCCTTGAAGCTGTATAAGGCGATGTGGAATGGCGAAGATTTCCTACGTTAAGGCATGGCCACTGGCCTCACCAAGGCCTGGTGTAAAGGTGGATAAGCCGGATCACTACCTCCCATATTGGAGGGAATTGGCTGAGGCTGGGGTTAGGGCAAACTACTATGCTGTTCTAGTGGAGATAGGTACTGACGACGGCCTTGTTGGATGGGGGGAGGCGATTGTAAGGGAGGTTCCCACAGCCCATGCCGAGATCATCAATAGACTCCTCGCTCCAATTATAGTTGGCGAAGATCCCTTGGCAACTGAGGATCTCTGGCAGAAGATGTTTGCATCTCTAAAGACGAGGGGACACTTCGGAGGATTCTTTCTAGAGGCCTTATCTGGCGTCGACATAGCTCTCTGGGATCTAGCTGGTAAAATCCTTTCCCTACCTACATATAAGCTCCTCGGCGGACCTACGATGGATCGGATTAAGGCATATGCATCATCGGTATACTGGCATTATTTCGGTAAAACTGGGCCTGAGGCCGCTGCAGAAGAAGTTGCACGCCTGGTTGAACAGGGACATGACCAGATAAAAATTAAGATAGGTATGGAGAAGATGGGTCTAGGAAAGAATATGGATGCTGAATTGTTGAAGGCGATACGTGATAGAGTCGGGTATGACGTGGATTTGATGGTGGATGCCAACTCTGCATATAGCGTGGGAGAAGCAGTTAAAATTGGGAGGATTCTAGAAAGGTATGAGATACTCTGGTTTGAAGAGCCGCTTCCACTTTCCATGGTAGAGGGATATTCAGAGTTAAGGAAGAAGCTTGATGTCATGATTGCTGGCGGCGAGTCATTATTCTCGAAATTTGATTTTATAAAATTCTTTAGGAAGAGGGCTCTAGACATCGTCCAGCCAGATATATCCCGATGTGGAGGGATAACGGAGTTCAGGAAGATCGCGGCTATGTGTGAGGCTGAGGGCCTCCTCCTCGCTCCACATGTAGGGTTATCTGGACCAGGTTGTAGAGCCGCGACACTACATACTGTTGCATCAATGTCAAGAGAGGTTTTCATGACCTATGAATATATGTATAAAACGGATAACCCGCTTGTATGGGAGCTTCCTAAGGAGAGGCTAGAGACATTTATGGATGGATATCTTCCACTACCAAAAGGACCTGGCCTTGGCTTCGAGCCTAATGTGGATCTTATGAAGAAAAAGTTCCTGGTTAAATGACAATCGCCACCTTTTTATTCTTTATATTCCTTATTTATCTTTATGGCGAGGGCTATTAAACTACATCCTATGGATAATGTAGTTGTAGCTATAGATTTTGTGGAGAAAGGGGAGACGGTATCCTACAAAGGTGGTTCAACTAAGGCGTTTGAGGATATTCCGGTCGGTCATAAAATTGCTATTAAACGGATAAGGATCGGTGAGGCTGTCGTCAAATACGGGGAGATAATAGGTATTGCATCGAGTGAAATAGAGGTTGGTATGCATGTCCATATTCATAATGTTATAAGCCTCAGGTTTAGGAGGAGAGATGAATGAGTGAATGGAGGGGCTTCCCAAGAACTGATGGATCGTATGGAACCAGAAACCATGTCCTTGTACTTCCCAGCGTCTCATGTGCAAATCAAGTCTGTAGACGTATCGCTGATTCGGTAGACGGAGTAGTCGCCGCACCACATAACACTGGATGTGCTCTGTGTGAAAAGGCCATATTCACAGGAACTCTAGATATTCTTGCTGGTCTAGGGATGAATCCAAATGTCCACTCGGTTTTGGTTGTTGGATTAGGATGTGAAACGGTGTCATCGGATGAGTTGGCTGACGCCATATCCCGCTCTGGGAAGACAGTTTATAGGCTCTCTATTCAAGATATGGGTACTATAGAGACTGTTGAAAAAGGTATTGGGATCGTGAAGAAACTTGTGGCTGAGGCTTCTAAAATAAAGAGGAAAGCTACTGATCTGTCTACATTAGTTGTTGGTGTTGAATGTGGTGGTTCTGACTGGACTTCAGGAGTAATATCTAATCCCGCGGTTGGAATCGCCTCTGACATCATCGTCAACGGTGGGGGGACGGTAATACTGGGGGAGACTACTGAGATGGTGGGTGCAGAGCATATCTTGGTTAGTCGTGCTATAAACAAAGACGTTGGGAGGCGGATAATGGAGATTGTGAGGAGGTATGAGGATGAGGCTATTGAAGTGGGATGTGACATCTATGGCAGTAACCCCTCAAAGGGAAATATCGAAGGCGGCTTATCCACTATAGAGGAGAAGGCATTGGGCGCAATCAAGAAGGGCGGATCTACACCTGTTATGGAGGTTGTTGAATATGGTGTTAAACCATCTAAGAAGGGCCTTGTTATAATGGATACTCCAGGATATGATCTTCCCTCAATAACAGGCATGGCAGCAGGTGGAGCCAATATAATTGTATTCACAACTGGAAGGGGAAGTCCCGTGGGCCTACAGATAGCTCCGACTATAAAGGTGACTGGGAATCCAGAGACCTTTAATAAGATGAGTAGTGATATCGACGTCAATCTTGGGGATGCATTAGTTGGAGACGAGGACATTATCATATCCGAGCTTGGTAAAAAAGTTCTTGAAACCATCTTGGAAGTGGCCTCAGGTAGAGGGACAAAGTCGGAGATACTCGGGTATAACGAGTTATATGTCTGGAGACGGGGAGCGGATTTATAGGACTCTTGATTATATAGGCTTTAGAAAAGATGCATTTTTTACATATATTTATTTACTAGGTTAAAAAGATTAATAAGAAACTGCCATCAATAATATATATGTTTTGCTAATATTTTTTATAATTTCTTCTTAACAGATAGCGGGGGAGGAGCCGATGGGATTTGTTTTTAAGAGTGGTAGGGATCTCGTTGGTTTTGAGATTACCTTATACAATGTACCAGGGTCTCTAAGTACAGCGACAGGGGTCTTTAAACAATACAATGTGAACATCGTCTTCATAGAGATGTTCTCTATCGCTAAAGAAGAGGGGATCCTCTTTGTCGTAGGAGACTTCACCGATGTAGATGTGGATCCAGATATGGTCTATAAGGAACTGAAGAGCCTGAAAGATTATATCAAGGATGTTAATATTGCACCTACCATTGGAGACATTGTATATAGTTCTAATATTGTGGTGAAGGACCTCGGAGGAGTTAGGGCAATAATCTGGAGCCATGCTAATATGAGTGGTTTTATTGAGGGAGTGAGGACGAAACTGGGTGTGGAAATGGGTGTAAATCTACTGTTCCATATTGGGAGAGATGTCGGCGAGAAGATATACGACTATTATATTCTAAAGGCTGGTGTATCGACTGTTGAGGATGTCGTGTCTGGATTGAATGCTGTTATATCGGGGCATAAATGGGGTAAGGTAATAGATAGTAAGGTCTTGGAGAAACGTATTATAATAAGATTTTCCAATCTATGGGAATGCGAGGTTCTCCGCGATAAAGTAGGCGAGCCGGCCAGCAACTTTTTTAAAGGTGTGTTAAGTGGCCTCTTCTCTAGATTTTATGGGAGGGAGGCTGTTGTAAGGGAGGTTAAATGTATAGCTGTTGGGGATAAATATTGTGAGTATGTGATTGAGGTCGTATGACCTCACTTCCATACTCTATTAAGTACTCTAATTATATTCTTTCCTATAGCCTTTGATATCTCCCCCTCTGAATACCCGTTTTTCACCATCCACCTAATTATATTCATGAATTGAGACGGGTTCTCCAACCCATCTACATACTCAACCATCGGATGCCTAGGCCTATCGTCCTTCTTATCGGTGATTGCTAAATATTCCATGAATATCTTGTGTAGCCCTACATGGTCCCCGAATATCGTGTCTGGGCCAAATGCGACATAGTCTATCCCCACCAGCTTCTCAATATACTGGAAATGCTCCATAACACTTTCTATAGAATGCCTAATATGATTCTCTGTTAACGTTGTATGTGGCGCAGCCTCTACACCAAATACGCCACCTTTATCAGCCAGGGCCTGGATAACCTCGTCGGGTTTCATCCTTTTCGTAGGCCATAGGCTCCGGGCCCCTGCATGAGTTATAAATACAGGCTCCCTACTATACTCAATCACATCTAGGGATGTCTTGTCCCCTACATGAGCCAGGTCTATTGCTATGCCAAGTCTATTCATACGGTCGATAAATTCATGTCCCAAGTCGGTTAACCCCCTATCAACCTTATCTGCTAATCCAGATCCAAATTCATTTCCTCTGCTATACGTTACCCCAATACATCTAACACCCAGTCCATAGAGTATATCCACCTTATCTATATCCTCACCAATCCTAGGAGGTCCCTCGAGATGTATCACAAAACCTATCTTACCTTCTTTATAAACTCTTTTAATATCTCCCAGTCTTTCTATGACCATAGCTATATCCCTATGTCTATCGATATCTGCTCTAATCATCCCGATTTGATGGACAACATTATCCCAGTCCCATGGATCTGGAGAGCGGATTAACGCTATTCCATCGAGCATTCCATCAAATACTACGTTTAATCCGGAGGCTTTTAGCCCATGGTATCCAATCCACCACCTACCACTTCTAATATAGGGGATATATTCCTCAGGCTTCTCAGGGAAGACAATTGTATGGTCATGTAGTGAGATACATATATTCTTCTCTAGAATTCTCTGAACCTCTTCCTCTTCCCTTTTACTCAATGGTATCGTGGTTGAATCGACCCGATTAACCTCTTCTGCAAGCCTAAACTTCTTGGCAATCCCCTTCTCTCCTAGGAAATACCATGACTCCTTAATATGCTCCGGCTTCATAATACAGCATCTCCTGTGTAGAAACCATTGTAATAAAAATAGATATATCCTGTTATCCCTTTATCTCTTTTGAAATCAATGGTGATTACTATGGCCAGTGAATTTAAAATAGTCAGGTTTGTATATGGTGGGGAGGAGGACCTGGGTTATCTCATCGGCGGATACATAATACCTTTTAAGGAGATAGGTGGGCTACCCAAATATCTTTCATATCCCTTTGCTGACGACGATGATATTCTTAGGATATTCTCGGTAGGTGACCTAAGTGGGTATAAGGCTCTTCGAATAGAGGATGTACAGATTGTGAATCCAATTAGGTTCCCCGGCAAGATCGTATGTGTAGGCCTAAACTATATGGATCATGTTAGGGAGGGGGGTAGAGAACCGCCTAAAGATATCGTGTTCTTCATGAAACCAAGGACCGCGTTGGCTGGTCCATTCGACACGATATATGTGCCGCGTATAGTCAAGAAGCTTGACTATGAGGGAGAGCTCGCGGTAGTCATAGGTAAGAGGGGTAGGAATATCCCTGTTGAAGAGGCATATGAATATGTATTGGGCTATATGGTTATGAACGATGTCTCGGCACGTGATTTCCAGTTTAGCGATGGACAGTGGACACGTGGAAAAGGCTTCGATGGCTTCGCCCCTATTGGCCCATGGATCGTCCCAAGGGAGTTTATACCCGATCCCCATAGCCTCGGTATTAAGACTTGGCTTGATGGAGAGCTACGGCAGGATGGTAATACAAAAGACATGATATTCAAGATTCCGGAAATAATTAAAAAGGCTAGTGAAGTGATGACTCTTGAACCAGGGGATATAATATCGACTGGTACGCCAGCTGGAGTCGGCATATTTGACAAGACAGGGGAGAAGCTTATCCAAGATGGTAGTGTGGTTAGGATTGAGATAGAGAAGATAGGGTTTATCGAGAATAGATTCCGATTTGTAGACTAGCTACAGAGTATCTTCTTTATCCTCTCTATATCAATATTCCTTCCACTCACCACCACAACCGTCTCAGTATCCCTAAATTTATCGCTATACTTGGATAATGCAGCTAATCCAGCGGCACCTGCACCCTCTGCAATAAGCTGGTGATGTTTAATAAGGTCTCTAATCGCATCTACAATATCTTCTTCCTCAACGAGGAGGATCTCATCAACATATTTCTTTATTACGTCGAAGGTTATCGAGCCTTTTTCAATATTTCCATGTAACCCCTCGGCTATGGAGGGCTTTAGTTCAACCTCGACTATCCTACCAGCCTTAAGCGATTCATACATGACTGGAGACGATGTACTCTGAACCCCATATACCCTAACCTCGGGATTAATCTCCTTCGCTGCAAGAGAAATCCCGGATATTAGGCCTCCTCCCCCAACTGGGACGACGATATTTTTTACACTCGGCTTTTCACGAAGTATCTCCAGCCCGATTGTGCCCTGCCCAAATATTATCTGGGGATCATTATAAGGTGATACGAATGTCATGCCGTGTTCAGCCGTATATTCATGCGCCTTTTTCTCGGCTTTATCATAGCTACCTTCAACTATCTTCAGCTCCGCTCCAAATCTCTTGATAGCATCCATCTTTGTCTTAGGAGCATATTCTGGGACGAAGATAACCGCCTTTATTCCAAACAGCATCGAGGCATATGCCAATGCCTTACCATGGTTACCCGCTGAGGCGGTTACCACTCCCCTAGACCTCTCTTCATCCGAGAGTGTAATTATTTTATTCAACGCTCCCCTAACCTTAAACGATCCTGTAACCTGTAGACTCTCCAGTTTCATAAATACTCTTCCGCTGGTGACACTACTATAATATTCTGAATACTCCAAGGGAGTCTTCCTAATATACTGCCTGATCCTCTTCTCGGCTCTAATGACATCAAGTAGATTCATAAAATATTGAATTGGCTTGAGGCTAAATTAATCTGACATAAATCCCTTCTTCTAAAGTTTTATTAGAGTTGGGTGAGAAGATTAAAAATATGGATATAAAGGATATTCAGAAGATGCAGAAGGAATTCGACCTCGAGTATTTTCCGAAATTCTGGGA
>JALTNJ010000042.1 GCA_027000765.1 Nitrososphaeria archaeon
CGATGCAGGCGATGAACATGATTATGACGAATGCCCAATGTATGAAGAACATTATGAGGAGATGGAGGCGCATCATAGCCAGATGATGGGACAGTGGAATTCTCAATATGGGCCGGGATATGGTATGGGAATGGGCGGTTGCTAATTAGGATAACCGCTCATCACCAATCCTTTTTATCAACCAATCTTCTAGAATAATCTGGTTTGTATTACCCATAGGCATTTTCTTTACTATACCACGTTCAATCAACCTAGTTATTACTCTATGAGTTTTTAGCCTGCTGAAACCGGCTTCCCATCTTATGTCCCGCTGCAACATCTTTCCACCGTTTTTCAGCAGTAACTCTACAACTAGTCTCTCATCAGGTTTCAAAACCTTTAGAATATCCTCGATTTCAGTGGAGGTAAGTGTTTCCTGTTGCTTAACAGGTAATTGATCTCCAGAGGATTTTAGAACTGTTACTCTATCGTATAGTAATCCAAATATACCTATTATCAATACACTGGTGAATAGATATGGAAGTATCCATATATATGAGGGGACAGAGTATCCTTGAGTTGATACTCCCATCATATGCTGCATCATCTCAGTCATTCCCCCGAATACCGTCTGGGAGGCAGTATAGACTCCGACTAGATATGCAGAATATGCGAGGCCTATCAACCCGATTATGATCAATAACAGTGATATTATGTCCTTGGCCTCCAACTACACCACCACACTACTATTCCTATACATATTTCTGGGTACATTTAAATAATCCATAGGATTTACTGGAAAACGTTAGTAGATATAAGTATTTTGGTGGGCCCGGTGGGATTTGAACCCACGACCCCTCCCCCGGGACTATATCCCGTCCGGGTTATGAGCCCGGTGCTCCGCCAGGCTGAGCTACGGGCCCTAGTATGAAGTTCTCCACTATAATTCTATTGTCCACCTAATACTATTTATATTTTTGAAAAGTGTAGTAGTGTGATTAAAGAGTCTGAACTAATATATCCAGATATTAGATATACTACTACCACTATGGCTAGATTTATTATGAAATAGATTATATCTTTGGTGGATAATTTTAGAGCTACATAATGAACTCTCTTAATACTTGGATCTACTCCACGTATCTCCAGTGATTCAGCCACCTCTATACTTCTTTTTATACTTAATATTATGATTGGAATTAGTATAGGAATGTATTTTTTAATCCTTGCAAAAAAGTTTCCCTGATCGAGTTTCAACCCCCTCGATAACTGCGCTTCTACAATCTCATTCACCTGCTCAGCCATGGTTGGAATGAAGCGTAGAGCGAGGGAAAAGGATAGAGAAACTGTTAATGGAAGACGGAGGCTTTCAAGCGTCAATGCAAAGTCATCTGGGTCTGTGGTTAAGAAAAACAGGTCCATAATTGCTAGGAAAAGAAGGAACCTAAACACTGGTACTAAGCTGGCTGATACGCTACCTAGAGATAGGTAGTTTAAAATTAGTATTAGAACTAGGAATGGTGTTAAGGTTAAGAGTCCTTTGGCGAACTTCCTTAACGCTCGCCCAACAGCTAGTTGAACTAGGATAATAATTAGGATTATAAGGAGATGCGTTATGTCACCAAGGATAATGGTCAACACTAGATATATGAAGATCGTGGCCAATTTACTTCTGGGGTCTATGTTATGTAGGGGTGTGTTGAGCGATTCATATTTAAAGAGTTCATGTATATTTCTCATCATAGATGTTTACCTCCAAGAAGGGATACAATTTTCTTAGCTGCCTCATCTATAGTGTTAAAACCTTCTTCAATTAGCCCCAGATTCCTAAGACGAGACTCTAATTTAAATAGTATTGGCTGAGTGAGGCCCGCATTCTCCAAGATATCTGGGTTCCTAAAAAGCCTAGTTGCTTCACCATCGTACATCACCTCACCATTACTCATTAGAATTACACGAGGCCTTATCTCCGCAACAAACTCTACATCATGTGTTACGAGAATGACTGTTTTACCCTGCGACACCATCATATTAATTATCTGAAGAAGTATCTCTCTCTGTACAGCGTCTTGACCAGCAGTAGGTTCGTCCATGACTATATATTTGGGATTCCACACGAGGACTGATGCGATAGCCAGACGTCTCTGCTCACCGCCACTTAATATGAAAGGAGATGAATCTCTATATTTCCATAGCCAGAAGATATTCAGTATTTTCTGAACCAACCTGCTTATAGACGACTCATCATATCCAAAGTTCCTTAGTGCAAAAGCAACTTCATCCCATACACGCTCGCTAAAGAACATTTTCTCTGGATACTGGAATATCATCCCCACCTTCCTAGATAACTCGGAAACAGGGACGTCTCTAGTGTCAATGTCATCCACATATACATGGCCTAACGTTGGTTTAAGTAACCCATTAAAATGTTTAACAAGCGTCGTTTTACCAGCTCCATTATCACCCATTATAGCCAATAACTCTCCCTCCCCAATTTCCAGATTAATGTCTTTCAATACATAATCTCCTTGAGAACCGTAAGTGAAATATAGGTTTTCAACCACGATCATACTGCTCCCCCATCTTAATCAAGTCGATGAACTCATCTACAGTTAATGGCGGTGGATCCAGTGAAAAACCCCGTCTCCTAATCGCATCAAGTATTTTTATAAGAGTAGGCACGTTAACACCATACTCCTTAGATAAATTATGTCTAAACGCCTCCTTAATCGGCAGATCAATGTGTAGCTCACCCTCCTTCATAACTAATATTCTCTGAGCAACTTCTACAGCTAGATCCAGCCTATGGTCTATAAGTAAGATCGTTATCCCTAATTCCGTATTCAGTCTTTTTAACATGTCCATTAATTCCCTAGCGGACATGGGTGATAGGTATGCGGTTGGCTCATCCAAAATAAGTATTTTTGGTTTCAACGCTAATATACCAGCTAGAGCAACCTTCTGCTTCTCCCCTCCAGACAACTCCTCAATCCTTTTTGAAGCTAGATGAGAAATGCCCATTATCTCCATCGCCCACGCCACTCTCTCCCTCATCTCCTCCCTCGAAAAACCCCGGAACTCTAGGCTAAATGCTATGTCACGTTCAACGGTAGTCATAAAAATCTGGTTCTCTGGATTCTGGAACAGGAAACCAACTTGACTCGTGATCTTTGATATCGGTGTTGTGGCGGGATCCATGCCCAGTATACTGACTTCCCCCCTATACTCTCCTTCATAGAACTGAGGGATTAAGCCTATTAACGCCCTTGCAAGCGTCGTCTTCCCACATCCGCTGGCTCCAGCTAATAGGACGAATTCCGTCTCATCGATAGAGAAAGAGATATCTTTCAATATATATCTATTGGAATATGAATAGCGGAATGATAAGTTATTTACACTGATTATACTCATGCCATATCACGGTCTCTCAGGTATAGACTAATAATCCAAATTTAATAGTGGGTATAATTATAGAATCACACACAAAAATGAGTATATAAATATAAAATTCCGCATTTAGTCCACTATTCTAAAGCGGAGACCCCTTTCCTCAAGCATCTTCAAGATAAAGGTTAGGATTGAATCTATTTCGCCACATATTTCCTTAGGAAATTGTATATTACCCAACTGTGCATGCCCTCCTCCCGATCCTCCATATTTTTCCTCAAGCTTCTTAATAATCTCTTCAACCACATTAATGTGGAGACGACGCCTGATAGTGTCACTTATTCTAATATGTATTTTGCAACCCTTCTTCTCCTTCGCTGAGTAGACAACTACGATATCCAAACCACTTGATACTAGCTTTGATGACACGATGTTCTGGAAAGCACTTACCCTAGTTATCCCCAGGAGATATTCTCCGTGTCTATAGAGGGCCATTCTCTGAAAGCCTTTTAATATCGCTATTCTCTCTGATAAAGCAGGTTTACGGCCCAGTTTTTTAATGAAGGTCCCGAGCCTAGCCTCATCACCATATATTTCAAGAAGCCTGGATATGATATCAAGAGTCCTCCAGCCTGATAAATATAAAAACCTTGTTTCTACAATAAGGGCATAAAGCATAAGCCTAATCTCAGATTTATTGAAGAAGCGCCTCGGACGTATCTTCTCCCAACCTGATAGTAGTATGATTTCTAGGGTGGAGGAGGCATCGGGATCGATAAATACCTCATCAAACTTATCCCTAAAACTCTCTGTTGATATATGGTGATCTATAAGCCACTTTTTACAAGGATAGCTTAGGAGATTCCTATAATCGGAGAGAGTGCCTTCACCGCCTACATCGACGAAGATTAGTAATATATCTTTTTTCTTAGGAACTCTATCTACGAAGACAATCTTTTTAAAGACGGTTTTAGGCACAGTATCTACAGTCGCTTCAGCAACGCCGTCTGGGGCAATCACTCCACATTTAACGTTACTAGAGATATGTGAGATTAATTTGCATAATAAATATGATGAGGCTACAGCGTCTAAATCAGCACGCCTATGCATGACAATATATACTTCAGGTGTCTTAGGTATCACAGCCTCTAGACACTGCCACAAATCACTGCTCATACCAATTAGTAAGGATGAAAAACAAATATATAACCCATAAAAACCTAAAATAATAATATTATAATGAATATCTAAGTAGGGCTAAAATTAGCCGCAAGAGCATTTAAACGGGGCCGTGGCGCAACCCGGTAGCGCGGCGGGCTCCAGATTCGCCCGTCAAGGGCGGGATTCGGGTGTGCAGACCCCCGTCCGGGGGAGATGAGTGAGGTGATACCCGAAGGTTGTGGGTTCAAATCCCACCGGCCCCACTACTAATTTTAACCAAATTAATTTGACGTGCATTGGTATCATTGCAATCATCATCTTTATTTTCATGTATATTTTCCAAGTTTATTGTTCAAATTCTTAGAGTAAAATATTTTCTTTAGATACATTATTTTTGTGGAGGAAAGGAGTATGGATCGTGAAGGATATATTTATTTGGGAGTAATTTTACTCTCACTTATAATTATATTTTATTCTGTTGGCTCCTATCTGATGAGCGATAGTGGTAGAGAGTATTTTCAGGCATCATGGAGAAGCGATCATTTTGAACAATTAAGTGATTATGAGAATTTTACTACTTTAGAGGCTGTGTTTAGCGGTAATGGACCGAATTGCAGTGTTGGCTTCATTATGTCTGATGGCTATCACAGGCCTGGAGATAGGGTCGGCGTCGTTTTATATGTCTATAGGCCGAAGTACTATCGTTATAATCTGGTGTTTATAGTTAAATTATTCCGTATTGAAACTGGAGGGTATCTTATACAGCTGGATAATAAGACAATAGATGTGAGTGGAACAGATAAAGTGGCAGGTTTTATAGGAGAGGTCTATTTTAGTCTCCCTATGTCTGAGGGCGTTAAGTATTTATTGGTTGTAGAGGCCTTAGAAAATGGGACTGTTATCGATATGATAAGATCGATAATCATAGTTCCTATACAGGTTATGAATGCTAGGTTGACGCTTGATAAGAAAGTATATGCCCCTGGGGATACACTGACATATACTATAGTAAACATCGGGGGAGAACCAGTCATGATCGGATATTGTTATGAGATATATAGATGGACTGGAGAATCATGGGTTCTGGATGATAAGCTGACCCCTGATATATGCATACTCGTAGGAATTTTACTGAAACCGGGAGGACGGTGGTCTAATACTATTACTTTGGATGACGCTAAACCTGGATTATATAAGATCGTAGTTGAGGTAAGAGGAGAGACTACAAATAAAGTTAAGAAACTAAGTCAGGAATTCATCATTGAGGCATAGACGAACCTAATTTGTTACCTCTGTTACATTAAACACTTAATTTGTTACATTTTATACATAACTTTTATATAATTTTTACATCAATAAAGATTCTCTCACAGGTGGAGAAATATGGAGTTGTTTAGAATATCTAGCTACGAGGGTGTTCCAGGAGAAGTTAAGAAATGTGTTTTACTATACTCAGGGGGGTTAGACACGTCGGTTATGATAAAATGGATAATGGAGAAATATGGATGTGAACTTGTTACACTAACTCTAGACATTGGGCAGGCAACAAAGAATTTAGAAGAGGTGAAGAGTAAGGCTATTAAACTAGGCGTTTCTGATGCGTATGTAATTGATGCTAAAAAAGAGTTTGCAGATGAGTATATCTCCAAAGCCATCAAAGCAAATGCATTGTATGAAGACGCGTATCCGATAACGACGGCAATAGCAAGGCCTTTGAAGGCTAAATGGGCTGTCAAGATAGCTGAGGAGGTTAATGCAGATGCAGTTGCACATGGATCAACTGGTAAGGGAAATGATCAGGTGAGGTTTGATATAACTATAACTGCTCTAAACCCAAATTTAAAAATTATCGCCCCAGTTAGAGAATGGGGATTAGGTAGAGATGAGGAGATAAAATATGCCGAGGAACATGGAATACCTATTCCTGTAGATATAGATAACCCATATTCTGTAGATGAGAACCTCTGGGGCAGATCAGTTGAATGTGGAGATATAGAGTATCCCGAGAAGGAAGTTCCTAAAAATGCATTGGCTTGGTGTAAACCATGGGAAGAAACACCGGATACACCGGAGTATGTAGAGATAGAGTTTGAAGAAGGTGTGCCGGTATCGCTGAATGGTAAGGATATGGAGCTGTGGAAGATAATTAAAGAGTTGAATGAGATAGGTGGGAAACACGGAGTGGGATTAATTGATCATATGGAGGATAGGATAATTGGATTGAAGTCAAGAGAATTCTATGAGGCGCCTGCAGCGACTATAATTATAAAGGCACATAAAGATCTGGAGAAAACTGTGTGTACAAGGCATGAAAACTGGTTTAAACCCATAGTCGATAAAGAATGGACTAATCTAGTCTATTCAGGTCTATGGATAGAGCCTTTAACAAAGGATTTAGAGGCGTTTATAGACAAGGTTAACAAGAAGGTCAATGGCTTGGTTAGGGTAAAGCTCTATAAGGGTAATGCGATGATAGTTGGCAGAGACTCTCCAAACGCCCTCTATGATCTGAAGCTTGCCACATATGAGAAAGGCCAGTTATTCAACCAGGCAGCTTCACCCGGATATATTGAATTATATGGCCTTCAGTCTAGAATGGCGTATAAGTTAAATGGTAAATGGTAAGGAAACATAGAATAGGCCCGTACCATTATTAATTTATCTGTGGATAAGACGATGACAGGCAAAAAAGAAGAGTGGAGGATGTGGGGCGGTAGATTTAAAAAAGGAGTTGATGAAGATACATTAAATTATACTATAAAGATGGATATAGAGGGGCTAGAGGGAGCAGATTACCATTTGTTTAAACACGAGATAATGGCGAATTATGCACATATCCTTATGCTTGTGAAACAAGGTATTATAAAAGAGAAAGATGCAAAGAAGATGCTATCTATACTACAGAAACTGGAGATGAGTAATAATGTTAGCTTAGAGGGATATGAGGATATACATAGTTTTATAGAAGATAGACTGCTGAGGGAGACTGGTTTAACGCCTCATATATGCAGAAGTAGAAATGATCAGGTTATTTTACTTGAGAGACTCTATATACGTGAAAATATACTGGATATCGGATTTGGACTGATAAGGCTAATAAATAGCATC